>NZ_JBDNLG010000022.1:0-9975 GCF_047718355.1 Ethanoligenens sp. | reverse complement strand
AAAAAAATTGTGTTGCCCGCCGCTCCCAGCCGGGGCCAAAACAACGCCCTCATGCGTTTATTTACGATTTTCCTGTCCGCCGGTGTCGTGCCAGCGGGCTTTTTCTGCCAACCACAGCAAATACTGGCAGCTAAACGACTTTTTTCTTCACTTTTCACAGGTTTTCAAAGTTTTTAAATCATTCATTCACATGTTTTCAACTCTTTCAACAGAGTTTTCCACAATATTGTGGATATCAAGAATCGGGGGTAGTCCATAGATGCAGTCCTTTAAAGAAGTTTGGGAGGGGGTTTGCCTCTTCTGTAAAGAAAAAATTAGTGATGTGGCATTCAAAACCTGGATTTACTGCATGGAACCCGTAGAACTCCATTCAACTGAAGCGGTTTTTTTCGTCCGGTCAGATTTTCAGAGGAATATCATCTACGACAGGTACAAACAACTTTTAAAAGATGGATTTGAACACACACTGGGTTTTCCGGTTGATATTCGCATTGTGACAGAAGATGACAAGCCAAACGGTTATCATTCCCAATATGATTTCGTAGTCACACAGAACCCCGAAGATATCGAAAAGACCTATGCCAGCGCAGACTATGAATATACCTTCGATACCTTTATAGTAGGTTCCTCCAACAAATTTGCACATGCAGCGTCCCTTGCGGTCGCCTCTAATCCCGCTATGGCCTACAATCCGCTGTTTATCTACGGCGGCTCGGGTCTTGGCAAAACACATCTGTTGCATGCAATCCGCCATGAAATATTAAAAAACAATCAAAACAGTCAGATTCTCTACATAAAAGGCGAAGATTTTACAAATGATCTGATCGAATCGATTCGGCAAAACAGCCAAATCAGTTTCCGTAATAAATATAGGCAGACAGATGTACTCCTGGTAGATGATATTCAATTCGTTGCCGGTAAAGAATCCACCCAAGAAGAATTTTTTCATACGTTTAATTCCCTTTACGAATCTAAAAAACAAATAGTCCTTACATCGGACCGCCCTCCAAAGGAAATACAAACATTAGAGGACCGCTTACGTACGCGCTTTGAATGGGGACTGCTCGCGGACATCCAGCCCCCTGATTTTGAAACACGACTGGCTATTATCAAACGCAAAGCGGAACTGCTTGGCATCGCGATTCCAGACGAAGTGGGAGAATACATCGCAAACCGCTTAAAAAACAATATCCGCCAGTTAGAGGGAGCCGTCAAAAAAATCAAAGCCTACAACCTTCTCACAGGAGATCCCCCCTCCATCGCCATTGCACAGAACGCAATCAGGGATATTTTAAACGACAACCAACCGGTTCCCGTCACGATTGATCGAATCGTCAGCGAGGTTTCACGCACATTTGGCGTATCCCCGGAAGAAATCAAAGGCAAAATGCGTTCGGGCAATATTTCCACCGCACGCCAAGTCTCCATGTATATCATTCGTGAGATCACACAGATGTCTACATCCTCCATCGGTGAGAAATTCAATGGACGGGACCACTCCACCGTGGTATATGCTATCCAAAAGGTAGAAGACGAAATGAAAAACAAACCCCATTTAAAAGCAACAGTAGAAGATATCATAAAAAACATCCGCGCCAACTGAACTTTCCACTGCGACGTTTTTTTGCATTTTCCACCGCTCTCAAACAAAACATCCCTTCCCTCTACTGTTTTCACCATACTTTCCACTTTTCCCGTTTATTCACCGCCTATATTTCACAAGTCTGTTGAACTTTCGAGCTTCTCCCCAAAACTTCGACAAACTCCTCCAAATGCATTCACACCCCAAAAATCCAGCTAATTCGCTTCCAGACAAGCATTGTGGGTTTTTTCAACAAATTCACCGCCCCTACTACGTCTTCTCTTAAAATAAGCTATTCTATACTATGAAGAAAGGAAAACGAATCATGCAATTTCGCTGTAACACTAAAAAGCTCGCGGAAGCCCTCTCAGTGACCGGACGTGCAGTTTCAACAAAGTCCTCTATGCCAGCAATGGAAGGCATTCTTATCCGCACGGACAATAACCAGATTACACTGCACGCCTATGACTTAGAACTCGGTATTTCTACAGCCATAGACGCAGAATGCCAAACAGATGGTGAAATCGTCCTAAATGCTAAAATATTCACCGATATGGTTCGAAAACTACCAGGAGAAACAGTAGAAGTCAAAAGTAATGAAAAACTACTGACAATTGTCACCAGTGGTGCAGCGGAATTCACCATCCTTGGGATACCTGCTCTTGAGTTTCCTGAATTGCCTGTGTTTTCCGACGGCACCTCCATTGAACTACCCGAAAACTTACTGATGAGCATGATCCGGCAAACAATTTTTTCCATCTCCACCGACGAAAGCAATCCCATACACACCGGTATCCTGTTTGAATTACAAGACAAAGTCCTGCGCCTGGTCGCAGTAGACGGCTTCCGCTTAGCCATCCGTAAGGAACAAGTCAAAGAAGAACAAAATACATCTTTCGTCGTACCCGGAAAAACGTTGACAGAAATATATAAACTGCTCCATCCCGAAAACGACGACCCTATTACAATCAACATCGGTAAAAAACATCTCTTATTCGAAACCGGCGGCTATACGATTATTTCCCGTTTGCTTGAAGGTCAATTTCTGGATTATAAAAGTGTGCTCAGCGGTACAAAAACTGCAGAAGCAAGAGTCAACGCACGCACATTGACCAATAGTATCGATCGTGCCTCTCTGTTAATTACCGATCGCTTAAAATCGCCTGTACGCTGTATTTTTGAACCCGACCGAATTCGCATAAAATGCAGCAGCAGTATTGGTAAAATATACGATGAAGTCAACGCGATTTTTGATGGCGAGCCCTGTGAGATGGGGTTCAACAACCGGTATTTAATAGACGCTTTAAAAGCTACCGATTGCGACGAAATTCGTATCCAGCTTGGCGGCTCCCTTTCCCCTATGAAAATCTGCCCGCCAGATGGTGACGCATTTATTTTTCTCGTCCTGCCTGTGAGGCTAAATGCCGATGGTTGAACAAATTGCAATCCACACCCCTTTTATTAAGCTTGAACAACTGTTAAAGCTCGCCGGCGCTTTTCCAACCGGAGGCGGCTGTAAAGAAGCAATTCAAACCGGTTTAGTACAGGTCAATGGCAGTGTATGCCTCATGAGAGGGAAAAAAATTCATGTCGGCGACCAAATTTCTTTAGGCAACACAACTTGGCAGGTCACAGCTTCATGATTACCAACAGCCTTTCTTTACGTCATTTTCGAAATCTGGAGGAAACTGTTTTACAGCCGGATCCTGCAGTTAACATCTTTTATGGGCAAAATGCGCAGGGAAAAACAAATCTTTTGGAAGCAATTTGGATGTTCACAGGTTCACGGAGTTTTCGAAATGCCAAAGACAGCGAATTACTTGCTTTTCACGAAAAACAAGCACAGTTGGAGTTGACTTTTACAGCCGGCAAAAGAATACAGCAGGCATCCATTACCTTCCAAGAAAACAAACGGCGCGTACGACTAAACGATGTTCCTCTGAAAAGCTCAATGGGCCTTGCTGGTGAATTTTGCGCCGTAATTTTTGCCCCTGAACACCTAGCATTGGTCAAAGATGGCCCTGCGGTGCGGCGTACATTTCTTGACGAGGCTATCTGCCCCTTGCGCCCACGTCATGCGGCAATTCTATCTGCATATCATAAAGCGCTGATTCAGCGCAACGCTTTACTCAAAGATATTCCGCATCACATGGAGTTACTGGACACACTGGATATATGGGACGAACGCATCAGCAAATTAGGCGCATCCATTCTCTTTGCACGGCTTCGTTATCTGGCAAGATTGCTTCCAAAAGCAGAACGACTGCACCAAGCGATTTCCAGCAGCCACGAAAAAGCTGCTTTTCAATACGAAAGTGCAAAAGAACTGAAGGATTGTCTGCAAGCGGAAACCCTGCATGCTGTCGAAATCGAGCAGGCACTTCTGAACGTATTACAGAACCGCCGCCGCATAGACATTGAAACAGGAATCACTGGTGCGGGTCCGCACCGGGATGATATCCTGATTCATATTGCGGGCCTGCCTGCACGGACATTTGCCTCCCAAGGACAACAGCGAACAGCCGCATTGGCATTAAAGCTTGCAGAAGCCGAAGTGCTCAATGACGTAATCGGAGAGCCGCCGATTCTTTTGCTGGACGATGTATTCAGTGAATTGGACGCCGTTAGGCGGGAATATCTCATCAATCATATAGACAATGCACAAGTTTTTATCACTTGCTGCGACCCGCAAGGGCTTGCCCCAAAAGCAGGTGCTGTTTTTTCCCTTTCAAACGGGCAGATTCGACGTGGTTTTACCGCGTCTTGAAATAAATCGCATTTTTATTTTTTAACGTAACTTTGACCTTGTTGGTAAAGGAGGAAACCCATGTATCTGCATATTGGGCAAGATACCGTTGTTCGACTGCAAGATATCGTTGGTATTTTTGATATCGATACCACAAGTGTTTCAGCCATCACACGTGATTATCTGAAAAACGCGCAGCAATCGGGAATGATCATCAATGTCACCGATGAACTTCCCAAATCGTTTGTTGTTTGCCATGAGAAAAAACGAATTGAAAGTGATGAGCGTGTAAAAGTATACATTTCGCAAATTTCGTCAACAACTCTTTTGAAAAGAAGTATGGTCAATGGGTTCTCCGACGGGATATAAAAAAATGGACTGTATACACAAAAGATAACGTACACCGAGTCGGTTGTTTTCCGTTCCGCGTGACGGAAAACCGTAAACCGTACCATCCCGGCACGCGGAGAAATGGCGGAAATGATGAACGAAAATCAATTAGAACCGGAAAATACAGATTATGGCGCCGACCAGATACAAGTGCTGGAAGGACTGGAAGCCGTACGTAAACGCCCTGGTATGTATATCGGTTCCACCGGTGCGCCCGGACTCCATCATCTGGTCTATGAAATCGTGGATAACGCGATTGATGAGGCACTTGCCGGCTACTGCCACAACATCCATGTAGAGATTCTGCCAGAAAACATCATTCGCGTCACCGATGATGGGCGTGGAATCCCAGTCGGTATTCAGGCAAAAGTGGGGATTCCTGCAGTCACAGTCGTGTTCACAATGCTTCATGCGGGCGGAAAATTCGGCGGCGGCGGATATAAAGTTTCCGGCGGTCTGCACGGCGTGGGCGCTTCCGTTGTCAACGCGCTTTCGGAGTGGCTGGAAGTTGACGTCGCCAACGAGGGAAAGCTCTATCGGCAACGGTTTGAGCGAGGCGTGCCCACCACCAAATTGGAAATCATAGGCGATACCGATCAGGTCGGGTCAAAAATCACGTTTAAACCGGACTGTGAAATTTTTGAGACTTGCGTTTATGAATATGACATCATACTGGCACGTTTGCGTGAACAGGCGTTCTTGAATGCGGGTATTCATATTCTTCTTGAAGACAAACGTGAATCGGACGGGCGGCGAGACGCACTTTGCTATGAAGGTGGTATTCGGGAATTCGTTCAATACGTGCACAAGCGCAAAGGTTTAACTGCATTACACCCAGAAGTCCTTTATTTTTCCGCCAATGCTGAAAAAAGCATGGCGGAAGTCGCCTTACAATACAACGACAGCTACAATGAGGTCATCTATTCCTTCGCAAACGACATTCACACCACTGAGGGCGGCACGCACGAAACAGGTTTCAAATCGGCATTAACCCGTGTTTTTAACGATTATGGCCGGAAATATAATATTCTAAAAGATTCCGATTCCAAACTTTCGGGCGAAGATGTGCGCGAAGGGTTGACAGCTGTTATCAGCGTTAAACTTGAGGAAGCACTCTTTGAAGGGCAGACCAAAGCAAAATTAGGCAACACGGAGATCCGTCAGTTGGTTGACGGCATGCTCTATGAAAAAATGATGACCTATTTCGAGGAAAATCCCGCAGTTGCGCGTGCAATTTTCGACAAAGCGCTTTCGGCAAACCGGGCGCGCGAAGCGGCCCGTAAAGCCCGCGATCTTTCCCGTCGCAAGTCTGCACTCGATTCGGCCTCTCTCCCCGGCAAGCTGGCGGACTGCTCGGATAAAGACAATACCTATACTGAAGTCTATATCGTGGAAGGCGATTCCGCCGGAGGTTCCGCCAAAGAAGGGCGCGACCGAAAATTTCAGGCAATCCTGCCGCTGTGGGGCAAAATGTTAAACGTAGAAAAAGCCCGTCTGGACAAAGTTTATGGCAACGAAAAGCTGATGCCGGTCGTTACGGCGTTAGGCACAGGCATCGGTGAAGATTTTGATCTTTCCAAACTGCGGTATGGAAAAATTATTATTATGGCCGATGCGGATGTGGACGGTTCACATATCCGTACGTTATTGCTCACATTCTTTTTCCGTTTCATGCGTCCGTTGATAGAAGAAGGACACATATTTATCGCACAACCGCCTCTTTTTAAAGTTTCCAAGGGTAAAAAGTTTGGCTATGCGTTCACCGACAACGAACGTGACGCACTCATTGCAGAAATGGGCGGAAAATGTGATATTCAGCGTTACAAAGGTTTGGGGGAGATGGACCCTATCCAGCTTTGGGAAACGACGATGAATCCCGACGGGCGGACAATCCTGCGGGTGGATATGGAAGACGCCGCCGCCGCCGATGAGATATTCACCATTTTGATGGGTGACAAGGTGGAACCGCGCCGCGAATTTATTGAAGTCAATGCCGGAAAAGTACGTGAGCTTGATGTTTGATCGACATACCCCACCAAACAGTTTCGAAAAGTCTGGTAGAAATCATACAATTTCACACGTAGCAATTGTAGTGTGCTAAAATTATAAAAAACGTATTGACGACAATCTGTCCTGCGCATAAAGGCGGATGATACCTGCCTAAGCATAAAAAAGAGGGATTCGATGAATTTTGATGGACAAAAACTGATACCGGTCGATATCCGAAGCGAGATGGAAAAATCATTTTTGGAATATTCCATGTCGGTCATTGTGGCGCGCGCATTGCCGGATGTTCGTGACGGATTGAAACCTGTGCATCGCCGCATCCTGTACGCGATGTACGAAGATAACCTGCTGCCGACCAACGCTTACCGCAAATCGGCTACCACAGTCGGTAACGTGCTGGGCCGTTACCATCCGCACGGTGATGCGTCTGTTTACGATGCGTTGGTGCGTATGGCACAAAGCTTTTCCCTGCGTTATCCGCTGGTAGATGGACACGGCAACTTTGGATCGATCGATGGAGACGGCCCGGCGGCCTATCGGTATACTGAAGCACGTATGTCCCGCATTTCCTTGGAAATGATGCAGGATATTGAAAAAGAAACGGTGGATTTCCAATCCAATTTCGACGATGTACGAAAAGAACCCATTGTCATTCCATCGCGTTTTCCAAATATTTTGGTAAATGGGTCGTCCGGCATCGCGGTGGGCATGGCAACCAATATCCCGCCGCATAACCTCAATGAGGTTATTGATGGGATGGTCATGCTTATTGACAATCCCGACGCCACGCTTGAAGAATTGATGACCTGCATCCAGGGACCGGATTTTCCCACCGGTGGTATCATTATGGGACGTGCCGGCATCCGAGAAGCCTATGTAAAGGGACGCAGCCGGATCACATTGCGTGCCAAAGCGACCATTGAGGAAGAAGACAACGGGCGCAGCCGCATTGTGGTCACTGAAATTCCCTACATGGTGAATAAAGCACGCATTGTTGAAGGAATTGCACAGCTTCACAAGGACAAACGCATTGATGGCATTTCTGATCTGCGGGATGAGTCCGACCGCGAAGGCCTGCGCATCGTCATTGAACTAAAACGTGACGCCAATCCGCAGGTCGTGCTGAATCGACTTTACACCTTCAGCCAGTTACAGGAAACCGTGCCGGTCATCATGTTGGCACTGGTCAATGGGCATCCAAAAGTACTGCCACTGCGCGATATCTTAACAAATTATATTGAATTTCAAGAGCAGGTCGTCACGCGTCGCACACAATTTGACCTGCGTAAAGCAGAAGAGCGTGCCCACATCCTAGAGGGTTTGAAGATTGCGCTTGATTTCATCGACGAAGTCATTCGCATTCTGCGGGCGGCCAAGTCTATTCCCGAAGGCAAAGCTTCCCTCATGGAGCGGTTTGCACTGGACGATGTGCAGGCGCAAGCCATTGTGCAGATGCGTTTGGGACAATTGACCAACTTGGAACGGGAAAAAATAGAGGAAGAATTGGCGGCACTCGAAGCCAAAATCACGGAGTTTAAGGCCATTCTTGCGGACGAACAACGCATTCTTGAAATCATCAAAGAAGAAGCGTTGGCAGTCAAAACAAAATTTGGAGATGAGCGCCGCACCCAGATTGAGAACATCAGCGGCGAAGTTGATGTGGAAGATCTCATCCCGGTGACGGACATTGTGCTCACCTTGACCAATTTCGGATACATTAAACGGCTTCCAGCTGCTGTTTATCATACCCAGCGACGTGGCGGACGCGGTATATCCGGTCTGACGCGTCGGGAAGAAGATGTGGCTAAGGAGTTATTTGTCTGCTCCACACATGATTATGTGTTGTTTTTCACCAACCATGGTCGTGTGTACCGTCTCAAAGGATATGAGGTGCCGGAAGGCTCCCGCACGTCTAAGGGCATGAATGTGGCCAATATTCTCCAAGTGGCGCAGGATGAAAGCGTTACCGCTATGATCAAGGTGCCGAAATTTGAGGATAATTGCTATCTGGTCATGGTCACCAAAAAAGGAATTGTCAAACGTACGTCACTGGATGCATACGATACCGCACGGAAAGCCGGCGTTATCGGGATCTTGCTGGAGGAAGATGACGAACTGGTGGGCGTTTTGCTCACCGATGGCAGCGCGCATATTCTTGCGGGTACCCGAAACGGCAATGCCATCCGCTTTTTGGAGACCGACGCACGGCCAATGGGACGTGCATCACACGGTGTGAAAGCCATTACATTATCCGATGGGGATTATGTAGTCGGCGTGACTATTCCAAACGGAGACGGGAGTCTGTTGCTGGTGACCGAAAACGGCTACGGAAAACGGGTGCCGTTTGAGGAATTCCGTGTGCAAAACCGTGGCGGTAAGGGCTTGATTTGCTGCAATACCAACGAAAAAACGGGGTTGGTGGCAGGCCTGCGCGTAGTGGAAGAAAATGATGACGCACTCTTTATTTCTTCCAATGGCGTAATCATTCGTGTACCGGTTGGAGAAATCCCCATTTATTCGCGTTATGCGCAGGGTGTGCGTGTGATGCGTGTGGGTGAGGAAACCCGTGTGGTTACTGTCACCAGCGCCGCGCATGAGGATGAAGAACCTGAAGATACAGAGGAAATTCTCCCTGATGATACCGGATTGGAGACAAATGGGGATGTGGACAGTGAAGCGATACAGGATGTGCAGCCGGTAACGGATGAACCGAAAGAGTAACTCAATTTTTAAAATACTGAAAAATATTACCGGTGATTATTCACAAGACAAACACAGGAATGCCTGTTTTCATAACGGACACACTATCTCCGAAAGGAGCGGATAAAGATGTTATGGATAGTGGCGGGTGTTCTTCTGGTTTTGTGGCTTGTGGGGATATTGGCTGCTTATACGCTTGGCGGACTTGTTCACTTGCTTTTGATTGCCGCATTGATTCTGATTATTGTGAAAATCATACAGAGTATACGTAAAAACGTGACTCGGCATGATGAACCAATGAAATAGAGCAAGAAAACACCGGGTACATTGGTATCCGGTGCTTTTTTGTCAAAAAAAAAAGCGATTGTTTTTCTTTTCCCCTTATGTTATGCTCGATATAGCTAAAAATAGTCAAAAAAGAGGAAAGGGAAAAATGCGATGCTGTGGGCGATTATCGGCGTACTTTTTATTTTGTGGTTATTTGGTTTTTTTGTCATTCACTTGTTTGGCGGACTCATCCATTTGCTCTTAATTTTATTAATTATTCTGG
>NZ_JBDNLG010000021.1:0-32694 GCF_047718355.1 Ethanoligenens sp. | reverse complement strand
GGGCTGTGCAAGTGCACAGCCCCTTCTTTTTATATGGAATTGCAAGACAAAAGCAAACTTATTTCAGTTCGACTTTCGCGCCGGCATCTTCGATCTTTTTCTTCAGCTCTTCGGCTTCGTCTTTGCCGACTTTCTCTTTGATGGCTTTCGGCGCGCTCTCGACAAGCTCTTTCGCATCTTTCAAGCCAAGACCGGTGATTTCGCGAACCACTTTGATGACGCCGATTTTGCTGCTGCCGATATCGGTCAGCACAACGTCAAACTCGGTTTTCTCTTCAGCGGCAGGGGCAGTGCCACCGGCCGGAGCAGCGGCCACGGCCACCGGAGCGGCAGCGGAAACGCCGAATTCTTCTTCCAGAGCCTTCACGAGTTCAGACAGTTCCAATACGGTAAGGGCTTTGACGTCCTCAATCAATTTCGTTACTTTTTCAGATGCCATTTTTGTAACCTCCAAATTTCAGGTGCGATAAAGCCGCACACATTTCATACAAACAAACGAAGGGAAAAATCAAGCGCTTTGCTTTTCGGCGATGGCGTTGAGAGCCACAACGAGGCCGCGCAGATTGGCGTTGAGTACCATGACAAAACCGGAAATCGGCGCATTGAGCCCGCCAAGGGCTTTGGCGACCAGCACTTCTTTCGGAGGCAGGGTGGCCAGCGCGTGCACTTCGGCTTCGCTGACGACTTTGCCTTCAATAAAACCGGCCTTGACCTTAAAGGTGGGATGACTTCCGGCAAACTTCGCAATGATCTTTGCGGGTGCAACCAGATCGTCTTCTGATGTCGCGATGGCAGTAGCCCCTTTAAGGATGTCATCCAAACCAGAGAGACCTGCATCAGTTGCAGCGCGGCTGATCAACGAGTTTTTCTTGACGGAATAATGGACATTTGCCGTGCGCAGCTCGGCGCGCAGTTTGGTGTCATCTTCCACCGAAATCCCCGTGTAATCTACGAGGACACCAGCTACAGACGCCTTCAGTTTTTCAGCGAGGTCGGCGACAAGTTGCTGTTTTTCGGCAAGTATTTTTTCACTTGGCAATAGAATTCACCTCCTATGGTGGTGCGGCGGGCAATGAAAAACCCCCGGCACGGTAGGCCGAGGGTTAAAAAATCAAATGCAAGCGTGCGCAAATACGCAAACGCATACAAAGCCATTACCCTCGGCAGGCCAGTGATTAAGCCTTGCGGCGCCTGCTGTCTTTGAGAAACGCGATTGTATGAAAGATGTCTGAAACATCCTTTTACCGAACAAGTCGGAACTCATTCAGTATATCATATCCAAAACCGATTGTCAACCGGTGACTTGTCCGCCCACTTTGGCGGGATTGATGTGCACACCCGGTCCCATGGTGCTGGCAATGGAGCAGGAGCGGATATACTGACCTTTGGACGCCGCCGGTTTGGCTTTTACAATAGCAGTGAGAAGCGTGTCAAAGTTTTCACCCAGTTTTTCCGGTCCAAATGAAGCTTTACCGATGACGCAGTGAATGATATTGGTTTTGTCCAGGCGGTATTCGATTTTACCAGCTTTGGCATCGCCAACGGCGCGTGCCACATCCGGAGTTACGGTACCAGCCTTCGGGTTTGGCATCAAGCCGCGTGGGCCAAGGATTTTACCGAGACGACCCACAACGCCCATCATGTCCGGTGTGGCGATGACTACATCGAAATCCATCCAGTTTTCTTTCTGGATTTTTTCCATATATTCTTCCGCACCGACGAAATCGGCACCGGCAGCTTCGGCTGCTTTGGCGTTATCGCCTTTAGCAAAGACCAGTGTGCGCACTACGCGACCCGTACCGTGCGGCAGAACCACAGCGCCGCGCACCTGCTGGTCGGCATGGCGGGAATCCACGCCCAAACGGACATGAACTTCCACAGTCTCGTCAAATTTAGCTTTGGCTGTCTGGCAGCAGAGTGCCAGCGCATCCACAGCGTCATACAGTTTCGTCGAGTCCACCAGTTTGGCGCTCTCGGCGTATTTTTTTCCGTGTTTCATAGGTTTGCTACCTCCCTCATAAGTGGTTTATAGCGGAAACTTCCTCCCACCGGGGGAGCATTAGTCCGCGACTTCCACGCCCATGCTGCGCGCCGTGCCCGCAATCATGCTGATGGCGGCGTCCAGACTGGCGGCGTTTAGGTCGGGCATCTTCTGCTCGGCAATTTTCTGGAGCTGTTCTCTGGTGATCTTGCCGACTTTGGTCTTGTTGGGCACACCCGATGCAGTCTCAATCCCAATCGCTTTTTTGATCAGGACGGCCGCCGGCGGCGTCTTGGTGACGAATGAAAACGAACGGTCGGAATAAACGGTAATGACTACCGGAATAATCAGACCTGCGTCACCCTTGGTGCGCTCGTTGAATTCTTTCGTAAACGCCATGATGTTGACGCCATGCTGACCCAAAGCCGGACCTACGGGTGGCGCCGGTGTGGCTTTGCCCGCAGGGATCTGCAATTTAATGAAACCCACTACTTTTTGTGCCATAATTGCACCTCCTGAATGTGGTAGTTGGCGGAAACGCCGGATTGCGCTTCCTCCCACAGCCGCGCGGAACGCGCGTATAACAAAGCGGGAAAACCCGCGTGTTACCATGACTGCTTGGATCGTTGCGAAACGTGCTGCGCGTGTTACTGAACGACTTCGACTTGGCCGAGTTCGAGTTCCACCGGCGTTTCGCGACCGAACATGGAAACTGTAACCGTAACCAGATTTTTATCGGTATCCAATTCATTTACGACACCGATAAAGCCGTCAAGCGGGCCGTCCACAATGCGGACGCTGTCTCCAACGGTGTAGTTGACCTCAACAATGCGTTTATCCATGCCGAGGGCTTCCACTTCTTTTTCTGTCAGGGGCTCGGGGTGGGAACCGGAGCCGACAAAACCGGTCACGCCGCGCGTATTGCGCACGACATGCCATGTTTGGTCATTCAGCTCCATTTTTACCAGCACATAGCCGGGAAATGTTTTGCGTTCCACCTCGCGTTTGACATTGTCCTTGATCTCCGTTACCATTTCGGTGGGGATCTTGATTTCCTGGATCACATCCTGCAAACTGCGGTTTTCCACAATGGTTTGCAGATTGGAGGCTACTTTGTTTTCGTAGCCCGAATAGGTATGGACTACATACCATTTCGCGTTCTCAGACATGGTAAACCTTCGCCTCCCGGGCTTTCGATTATTTGACCAGTGCGTTGAAACCCGTAATGGACAGCGCGTCGAGCGCCATGACCACCGCGCCGATGATCACGATGGTTACCAGCACCACGACGGTATTGACGGTTACCTGATGTCTGGTCGGCCAGATAATCTTTTTGAATTCCGCACGTGTGTCGCTCCAGAAGCGTTTGAACGCACTAAGGCGTCCGCCAGCCTTCTTGGCGTTAACCTGCGCAGTCTTACCGGTTTTTGGGTGAAGCTGAATCGGTTCTTTGCCTTGCTTGGAATTCGGCATGGAAAGCCCCTCCTCTGCGTCTTATTTTGTTTCCCGGTGTGTGGTGTGCTTGTGGCAGAAACGGCAATATTTGCTCATTTCCAACCGATCTGGATCATTTTTCTTGTTTTTCATCGTGTCATAGTTGCGTTGCTTGCACTCTGTGCAGGCTAATGTGACTTTTACTCTCATAACGGCACCTCCCGATAGTGACGGTTTTTTGGCCTCCCTCTGAAGGAGTCAAAAAAAGCATAAAAAAAGACCCTTTTGAGGTATATCCATATTAACATGGAAACGATATGCCGGTCAAGGGTTTTTCATGCTTTTTTCAAAAAAACATGTGATTGAGGCGCTGTCTGCCCGTCCGTCTGTAAAAAAATGCAGGGGGCGGCGCAAAAAACGCCTGAAAATCCCTTGACTTTTTCATCTTATTTCGATATACTAAGAAAGTTGTAAAGGCTGTAGCTTTACATGCGGAGGCAAAACCGTATGAAAGAAAAAAATCTGGAAATCTCGTTTCTGTTGGACTTTTACGGAGAGATTCTGACCGATAAACAGCGGGAAGTCATTGAACTCTATTACAACGACGACCTTTCTCTCGCGGAAATTGCGGAACACGCGGGCATCACAAGGCAGGGTGTGCGTGATGCAATCAAACGCGGTGAAAGCACGCTGCTTTTTATGGAAGAGAAGCTGGGATTGGCCGCAAAATTTGATGCCATGAAGGGTGCGCTCGACAGCATCGACCGTTCGGCGGATGAAATTGCGTTGCGGAGTGAACGATACTGTGTTTCCCGTGAAATTGGCGATCTCGCCAGGCAGATTCAACAAACAGTGGAGTCTTTGCGCGAGGAATAAGCAATTGTTCAAGGTAACGCCCAGAGCAAGGGGGAACAGGCATGGCATTTGAAGGGCTTTCTGAAAAACTGTCGGCGGCGTTCAAACGCCTGCGTTCCAAAGGTAAGCTGACTGAGGCGGATGTCCGGCAGGCTATGCGTGAAGTGCGTTTGGCACTGCTGGAGGCCGATGTCAACTTCAAAATCGCCAAAAAGTTTGTAAATGACGTCACCGAGCGCGCTGTGGGCAGCGATGTGCTGGAAAGCCTGACCCCTGCCCAGCAGGTTATCAAGATCGTTAATGAGGAATTGACGACCCTGATGGGCGGGGAACAGAGCCGCATCCGCTATGCTTCCAAGCCGCCTACGGTGGTCTTGCTCTGCGGCCTGCAAGGTTCCGGTAAGACCACACATGCCGCCAAGTTGGCGTATTCCATGAAAAACCAGGGGAAGCGTCCATTGCTCGCCGCCTGCGACGTCTACCGTCCCGCCGCCATCAAGCAGTTGCAGGTGGTGGGTGAAAAAGCGGGTGTACCGGTTTTTGAACAAGGGCAGGGCAATCCTGTGAAAATTGCTCAGGCCGCGCTGTCCCACGCTAAAGACCACGGTAACGATGTGTTGATACTCGATACCGCCGGCCGTCTGCATGTGGACGAAACGCTGATGGATGAACTTAAAAACATCAAAGTGGCGGTCAAGCCGGATGAGATTCTCTTAGTAGTGGATGCGATGACTGGACAGGATGCAGTGAATGTGGCATCCGCATTTAATGAGGCATTGGAGATCGACGGCGTTATCCTCACCAAACTGGATGGCGATACCCGCGGAGGCGCGGCTCTCTCGGTGCGCGCGGTTACGGGCAAGCCCGTCAAGTTTGCGGGTACTGGTGAGAAACTGGACGACTTGGAGCCGTTTCATCCCGAGCGCATGGCGTCGCGTATTCTGGGCATGGGCGATATGCTGACCCTTATCGAAAAAGCCGAGCAGGAGTTTGACCAGAAAAAAGCTGTTGAAATGTCCAAGAAGCTCAAACACAATGCGTTTGACTTCAATGATTTTTTGGAATCCATCCGGCAGATGAAAAAAATGGGTTCCCTGTCCTCGGTCATGAACATGCTGCCGGGCTTGCGCGGGAAAATCACCGAGGAACAAATGGATCAGGGCGAGGTACAGATGAAGCGCACTGAAGCCATCATTACGTCGATGACTGCTCGTGAACGGGAGCGGCCGGAGTGTATTAACCCGTCCCGCAAGCGGCGGATTGCTTCCGGCAGCGGGACAAAAGTGGAAGATATCAACCGGCTGCTGCGCCAATTTGAACAGACTCGCAAAATGATGAAGCAGATGGGCGGCAAAGGGAAGCGCCGCGGCAAAATGCCAATGCTACCGTTTTAATTCGATTGCACTGCCGTTTGCACGGCATTTGCTATATATTTTAACCAATCAAACAGAGGGGTGATACCAATGGCAGTAAAAATCAGATTGCGCCGCATGGGCAAAAAGAAAGCGCCGTTCTATCGCATCGTGGTAGCGGATTCCCGTTTCCCGAGCGATGGTCGTTTTATTGAGGAGATCGGTTATTATAATCCGCTCTCCAATCCCGTGGAAATCAAAGTGGACGGGGAAAAAGCGAAAAAATGGATTGAGAACGGCGCACAGCCGACCGATACCGTCAAATTCGTACTGAAAAAGGGCGGCGTCCTGTAAGTACACGCTTTTTAGGATATCTGGCAGAAGGGGAAAAGTATCATGCAGGACTTGTTGGTTTTTATCGCGCAGGGCTTGGTGGAGCAGCCAGACGCCGTCACGGTGACTGTTGACGAACCCAAGGAAGACGGTACCATCGTCTATCATCTCCATGTCGCCGCAGACGATATGGGGCGGGTCATCGGCAAACAGGGGCGGGTCGCCAAGGCAATCCGCACGGTGATGCGTGCCATGGGCAATCATCAGGAACAGAAAATTGCGGTAGAGATCGACTAATCCGATACGGGGCGCCTTTGCGTACCTAAAAACTTTCTGCCGACTATGGCGGGCGCTTTACAAAGGGGCTGTTGCAGCATGCAGGAAGATGCATCGCAACAGTCCTTTGTTTTGCTTGTTTGAAAGAGGAGAGATGAATGGCGCGGAAGCGTTTTTTGGAAACCGGAAAGATCATGTCCACACAGGGACTGCGTGGCGAGGTGCGGGTGCAGCCGTGGTGCGACAGCCCTGACTTTTTAATGCAGTTTGACGGTTTTTTCTTCCAAGAGGGGAAAAGCTACCGGAAAGTGACATCCGCTCGTGTGCAGAAAAGCATCGCCGTCCTCAAATTTGAAGGCGTTGACAGCGTGGAAGATGCAATGGGTCTGCTGCGCCAGGTGTTATATATAGACCGCAACGCCGTCGAACTGCCTGAGGGCAGTTATTTTGAGCAGGATTTATTGGGGCTGTCGGTGATGGATGCACGGGACGGGCATGTGTACGGTAAACTCACCGAGGTATTGCAGACCGGCGCCAACGATGTCTATGTGATTACCGGCGAAACAGGCAAAGAGGTGCTCATTCCGGCTATCTCAGATGTGGTGCAGGCGGTGGATATTGAGTTGGGCACCATGCACATCATACCGTTGAAAGGACTGTTTGACGATGCGGATTGACCTGCTCACGTTATTTCCCACGATGTGTGAGGCGGTGCTGGGTGAAAGCATCATTGGGCGTGCCCGCAAGGCTGGGTATGTTACGATCGAATGCCACGATATTCGCGCGTTTTCGAAGGACAAGCACCGGCACGTAGACGATTATCCGTATGGCGGCGGAGTGGGGATGATCATGCAGCCGGGCCCGATCTTTGACTGTTTTGCCGACCTGTGTGGGCATTTGCGCGCCCGGCCGCATCTGGTTTACCTGACGCCGCAGGGCAAACGGTTTAACCAGCAAACGGCCCTGCGTTTTTCCCAGTTGGACAACCTGTGCCTGCTCTGCGGGCATTACGAAGGTGTGGACGAGCGGGTGTTGACCGAGATCGTGGACGAGGAGATTTCACTTGGAGATTTCGTGCTGACCGGTGGGGAACTGCCCGCGCTTTGTGTGGCGGACGCCGTGGCGCGTCTGCTGCCGGGGGTGCTGGCCGGTGAAGAAAGTTGGCGCGAGGAAAGCATTGCGTCCGGTCTGCTGGAGTATCCACAATATACGCGCCCACCTGTCTATCACGGAAAAGCGGTGCCGGAAGTGCTGCTCGGCGGTCATCACGCGCATATCATGGATTTTCGGCGGGAAGCGGCGCTGACACGTACAGTATCGCGCCGGCCGGACTTGCTCGAAACCGCGGAACTAACAAAAAAAGATCAGATATTTCTGCGTGCGCTGAGCGAGAAACAGAAGCGTGCGACCGCCGGCACATGATGGCTGTCATGCTCTCTATACAAAAAAATGCTACTTGTCATGGGCATTTTGCATGAAAAACTGCCCAATAAACGGGTGCTCAAGTGGGTCTCTCTTTGTGAAAGGGACGAAACTGTGCGCGCCGCGTTCGATTTTGGGAGTGAGATGTTGACTTCATCCTATGGATTTAGTATGCTATTGACGATGAACCTTTTCCACACATTGTACCGGTTTTGAGCTTTTTTGTCGAAAATTCGGTTCTTTTTCTGTA
Organism: Ethanoligenens sp.; assembly: GCF_047718355.1. NCBI lineage: Bacteria > Bacillati > Bacillota > Clostridia > Eubacteriales > Oscillospiraceae > Ethanoligenens > Ethanoligenens sp. The sequence continues at coordinate 24,791 of NZ_JBDNLG010000021.1, read as the reverse complement.
TTTGGGTTTGGCCGGTTATGCCGGATCATTTTAACATTGGGAGCGATTGCCATGTTAGTCAAAGAAGTCGTCGTGCAAAATCAAGTAGGTCTGCACGCGCGCCCCGCCACCTTTTTTATTCAGAAAGCGAACGAATTCAAATCGTCGATCTGGGTAGAACGGGAAGAACGCCGGGTGAACGCGAAAAGCCTGCTCGGAGTGCTTTCTCTGGGAATCTTAGGGAATACCAAAATCCGTATCATTGCCGATGGGCCGGATGAACAGGATGCGCTGGAAAGCTTGGTCAAGCTTGTGCAGTCCGGGTTTGCTGTCTAAAAGCGGCACGGAAAATCACATGCGGCACCGTGCGTTGCGCGGTGCTTTTTTCGACCCTGTAAAGCATAATTTGTTTCATTGAATCGACAAAATTCGCTATCTGTGTATCAATTTGTTTGGTGTACCACATAAATATACGTGTCAGTTGCCTATTTGTTTAATTGAATCGATAAAAAGCTGTCGGCTGCAAATGAAAAGCGCCTGAGTTGCTCCATGAAAGGAAAGCGAGATGGACGAACAAACGTTGGAACGGCTGAAAACGGAATCGAATACGCTGCCTCTTTCGCCGGGCGTCTATATCATGAAAAACAAAGGTGGGCGCATCATTTACATCGGCAAGGCAAAAGCACTGAAAAACCGCGTCAGCCAATATTTCTGGCGCTTTGCCCAACACGAGGGAAAGGTACGCAAAATGGTGGAGAATGTTGACCATTTTGAATATATCCTGACCGACAGTGAATTTGAGGCGCTGGTATTAGAATGCAGTCTTATCAAACAGCACAAACCCAAATATAATATTTTGCTCAAAGATGACAAAGGCTATAGTTATATCCGTGTGTCATTGCAGGAAGAATGGCCGCGTATTGAGAGTGCTAAACAGGTTGCGGATGACGGCGCTTTTTATTTGGGACCGTATATTAGTTCGTTTGCCGTGAAAGAAACGGTGGACGAAGCGGTGAAAGCGTTCCGGTTACCGGTCTGTTCCAGGCGGTTTCCGCAGGATATTGGCAAAAGCCGCCCTTGTTTGAATTATTATATCCGTCAGTGCTGCGCGCCCTGCCGCGGAAAAATGGGCAACGCCGAGTATCGCGAGTTGGTGGACAATGCCGTTACGTTTCTGAAGGGCGGCTATAATCTGATTTTGAACCAGTTACAGCAGCAGATGAGCACATTCTCCGACGCGTTGGAATTTGAAAAGGCGGCGCGTATCCGTGACCGCATCACTGCCATCCAGAAGATTCGGGAGCGGCAGAAAGTGGTGGCTTCACGCGTAGAGGAACAGGATGTGATCGCCATGGCGGGGGATGGATGCAACACGGCGGTAGAGGTGTTCATCATCCGTGGGGGGCGGCTTTGCGATCGGTCCAGCTTTTTATTTGATTTTTTGCAGGATGAACAGGCGGCGCGCGCAGAATTTTTGCGGAGTTATTATTCGCAGGTAAAAAAAGCGCCTCCGCGTGTAACGCTCGACGGCCCAACGGAGGACGCGGTGCTTATTGAGCAATATTTATCCGAACTTGCAGGACGCAAGGTCTCCATCACCGTACCGCAAAAAGGGGAACAGGCTGCTTTGATCGCCATGGTACAGGCCAACGCAAAAGAAAAGCTGAACCATCTCAGCCAGCGACCGGCGCACGGGGAAAAAGTGCTGGATGAATTGGGTCAACTGTTGGGGCTGCCCAATCGCCCTGATTATATCGAATCTTATGATATCTCTAATACGGCGGGCACCGGCGTGGTCGCCGGTATGGTGGTGTTTGCAGACGGGCGGCCGCTGAAAAGCGCATACAAGAGGTTCTCTATCAAAACGGTTGAAGGGCAGGATGATTACGCTTGTATGCGGGAAGTGATTTCCCGCCGTCTTTCCAGGTTGAAAGAAGCCAAAGAAAAAGGTGAGGACGCAAAAGAAGGATTTGGGCGTGTTCCCGATTTGATTTTGCTGGATGGCGGGCGCGGACATGTGTCGGCGGTGCGTCCGGTCTTGGAAACTTATGGGTTTGAGATCCCGCTGTTTGGGATGGTTAAGGATGACAAGCACCGTACCCGTGCGATCGCGCGCGACGGCGGGGAGATTGCCATTAACGCCAATCGCAGTGTCTTCACGTTTGTGTCTAATATTCAAGAGGAAGTCCACCGCTATGCCATTGCGTATCACCACAAAACACAGCAAAAGCGAGGCTTTTCTTCGCGTTTGACGCTTGCGCCTGGTGTGGGGCCGACACGGGCGCGGGCACTGATGAAGCATTTTGGCACGATGGAGAAACTTCGTGCCGCCAGTGAGGAAGAACTTGCTGCCGTGCCGGGCATGAGCGCACCGGTGGCGCATACGCTCAAAGAGATTCTTGCACGGGGTGATTTGATTTAGCGGCGGGCACAGCCCGCTTTTCCGTTTAGGGAAGTCGGCGTTGCGGGATATGCAAGGGCTGAAAGCACGGGCACAGCCCGCTTTTTCATTGGACAAAGTCTGGAAGCGACAAGCAGATGCAGCCGCAAAATGCAGGAAAAATATGTTTGTAATGCAGGCGGCTGTATTCGTTGGGTTGACATTCTGCTCGTTTGGATGGATAATAAGACTGTCGCTTTTGCGTCAAAACGCGAAAAACGCCGTAGGGAAAGGTGTATCTTTTCTCCGCTGTCGGCAGTCCACTTGCAGATAGGATGGTAGCGAGTTTTATGAGAGTGATTACCGGCAGCGCGCGTGGCGCACGTCTTGAAACGCTGGACGGTTTGGATACGCGTCCAACCGCGGAGCGGGTGAAAGAAGCCTTGTTCAGCAGTATTCAATTTGAACTGGAGGGCCGGCGCATACTGGATCTGTTTGCAGGCAGCGGCCAGCTTGGCATTGAGGCGCTTAGCCGCGGCGCGGCGCTTGCTGTCTTCATTGACCAAAGTGCTGATGCGGTGCGCATTGTCAAAGCCAATCTTATGCACACGCGGCTGTTTGAAAAAGCGCGGGTGCTGCAAACCGAGGCAGAGGCGTTTCTTGCCCGCGCACAGGATCAATACGATATTATTTTTCTTGACCCGCCTTACCATCAAGGGCTTTTAGAAAAATTGCTGCCGTTGGCGGCGGCACGTCTTTCCCCGCATGGTGTGCTTGTGGCGGAGGGCGCTAAAAGTGATTCTATGCCCGAAACGGCAGGGGATTTCCGGCTTTTTCAGAAAAAAATTTATGGTAAAACGGCGATGGGCTTCTATCGCGGCAAGGATGTGGACATATAATGTCATTGGCAATCTGTCCCGGCAGTTTCGACCCGCTTACGCTTGGTCATCTGGATATCATTTCCCGTGCCGCCAACATGTTCGACCACGTGGTGGTGGTGGTGATGGCTAATTCCGGAAAGAACCCGGCTTTTACGGTGCAGGAGCGATATGCATTCATTCAAAGATCGGTTTGCGATCTACCAGGCGTGGAAGTAGATACCTACGACGGTCTGTTGGCTGATTATTGTGCATTGCGGGATGCAACCGCCGTAGTGCGTGGCTTGCGGGTAATGTCGGATTTTGAATATGAATTTCAAATGGCGCTGACCAATAATTCTTTACACGCAAAGACAGAAACGATTTTTTTGCCCGCCAACAGGGAATATATGTTCCTGAGTTCCAGCGTAGTGCGTGAGATCGCGCGCTATGGACGGGATATTTCAACCTTCGTGCCACGTGCAATCGCCGCTGATATTCAGGCGAAACTGTGCGGAAAGGAAATCAAACATGAGTGTGGATGAACTTTTAGATGCTTTGGATGAGATGATCGACCGTTCCTGGGGGCTACCTTTGTTTGGTGGCCGCTGCATGGTGGATGCTGAACGGGTGCGTGAGATTATTGATGATATCCGCCTTAATTTGCCCGCAGAAGTGCGTCAGGCACGGGCAATCGTGGCGGATCGCAGCGAAATCGTGAAAAATGCCCGTGCAGAGGCGGCGGCTATTGTGCGCACTGCGCAGGATAAGGCAAACGCGCTGATCCGGGAGGATGAGATTACCAAGGGTGCGCGGGAAAAGGCGAATGAGATCGTCACACAGGCAAATCAACAATCCAAAGAGGTAAAAGTGGCTGCCGCCGATTTCGTGGACAAACTCATGCACAGCTGTGAGGAAGTGCTGACAGGCTCTCTCACTGAAGTCCGGCAAGCCAGACAGGCACTCCGAAAGACAGGGCGAAAAGGGTAACAGTTACATAGTACGAATGCTGCTTGTAGAATGGCCGTTCATATATTTTTAGATATAACACAATCGCATACCGACTGTTTTACATGTTGAGACAAACCTGCGGGTTTGTCTTTTTTGCGCGCTATTTTAGTAATTCCACAGTGTATTCACCACTTGCGGCTGTCATTTGGTTGTGCAAACTGAAAGTGTTTTTATGCACGAGGAAAACATGCGGTTGGCTTTATAAGACGGTTTCCTGGTTTTTCCACCCAAAAGCTGCATGTTATTTCCGTCAATTGTCAAACATTAAGACAAAGTAATGCTTGAAATTCGTTGCGCCAACCGGTATAATTTAAAGTGCGGTGGATAAAAGTGGTGGAAAGTGGGGCACTTGGCCTGCATTTTTCCGCTGCGGACCGTACGGGGTGGGCGTGTACATGCTGATTGGAGAATATCAACATAATATTGACGCGAAGGGACGCGTGTTCATGCCTGCCCGTCTGCGGGAGGATTTGGGAGAGCGTTTTATCCTTTGCAAAGGACTGGACAACTGTCTGTTCGTCTATTCTGCAACTGAATGGAGCGCTCTTGAAGCCCGCATCCGCGCGCTACCGCTTTCCAAGGGGCGACAGCTTCAGCGGTTTTTCTTTTCCGGCGCATGTGATGTGGAGGCGGACAAGCAGGGGCGTATTGTGTTGCCGGCCAATCTGCGCACCTATGCCGGATTGGAGCGCGATGTCATGATTATCGGGGCGTCCACCCGTGTGGAAATTTGGGACAGCAAACGTTGGGAAACCGCCTGCGCTGCCATCACGCCGGAAGCGGTGGAGCAGGCCATGGAGGAGCTCGGATTCTGATATGATGGAATTTTATCACCAGAGCGTGCTGCTCCATGAGAGTGTTGAAGCGCTTGCTATCCGCCCGGACGGCGTCTATGTCGATGGTACAGCGGGCGGAGGCGGGCATTCTGCGGCCATTGCCGCCAAGCTGGACAGTGGGCGGCTTATCGCGCTTGATGCAGACCCTGATGCCGTGCGCGCGGCAAGCGAGCGGCTGGCGCCGTTTGCTGCAAAAGCGCGGGTGGTGCAGGCAAACTTTCGCGATATGAGGCGTGTGCTTGCCGACTTAAATGTCGACGCGGTGGATGGCATTTTGCTTGATCTCGGCGTTTCTTCCCATCAATTTGACACGCCCGCACGCGGTTTTTCCTACCGGTCGGACGCACCGCTGGATATGCGGATGTCGCAGACAGGCCCGGGCGCAAAAGAACTGCTGGAAACTGCCTCTTATGCGGAACTGGTGCGTATCTTGCGGGAGTACGGCGAGGAACGGTTTGCACCGCGTATCGCCAATGCAATCTGCAAACAGCGGGAGAAAAAACCGCTGGAGACCACCTTTGAACTGTCCGAACTGGTCAAAGAGGCGTATCCGGCACCTGCCCGGCGCAGTGGGCATCCGGCGCGAAAAACGTTTCAGGCGCTGCGAATGGCGGTCAATGGGGAGCTGGAATCACTGAGTGTGCTGCTTGACGACGCGTTGTCATTGCTTTCTCCCGGCGGCAGGCTTTGTGTAATCACGTTCCACTCGTTGGAGGACCGGATGGTCAAACAGCGTTTCCTCAGTTGGGCGCAGGGCTGTATCTGCCCGCCGGATTTTCCGGTTTGCATCTGTGGACGTAAGCCGCAGGCTCAGATCATTTATAAGCGGGGAGTCCTGCCGAGCGAGAAAGAACTCGAAGCCAATTCGCGCAGCCGCAGTGCTCGCTTGCGTGTGGCGGAAAAATGCAGGGTGCAGGAGGATTGACGGTAACCGCAATCGCTCAAATAATAGATCATTCCATTCAATTCAGATAGAAAAGTAACCGTATCCCAATGCAGAAAGACATTTGCTGTACCGGGAGACAGACACACAGACATATGGAAGGGGAGGTCGAACTTGCCGAATAATGCGAACGTAGCCTATGATCTATCGCTATTTGAACCAAAACCGCTTGGTGGACAGCCCGCGCAGGATGACAACAAAGAACCGAGGAGGCGCAAGAAATCGGCTGCACCACCCCGTATCCGTGCTTCCATCCGTCCCATACAGGCCGTGCGCTGGAGTGCTATTTCTGTCGTGTGTCTGGTGGCGCTTGGTTCCATCATGGTTTGCAACGTGCAGAATACCAAGCTCAACGATCAGGTTGCGGTAATGCAGAAAAAAATGTCTGCCGCGCAGGCTGAGGAAATTCGGTTGAATATGCAGCAGCAAAGCAGGGCGTCTTTGGGTAATGTCGAGAATTATGCCGTCAACAATCTGGGAATGCAAAAAACGACCCCTTACCAGATTGAATATATTCACATCAACAACAAGGACAAAGTGGTCGTGCAAAAGACACAGCAGGGCATTCTGTCGCGTCTGTATAATTGGATTTTGGCATACTTATGATGCCGCAAAAATAAAGTAGGAAAAGAGGCGAAACGTAAACACGCATCCACGGAGGTTGGCAGGGCATGGCAAGAGGACCGAGTTTTTCGATGAAGAAGAAGATGCTGGTCGTCCTCGTGGGCATTTTTGCGGTGGGTTTTGCCGTTTTAAGCGCTCGCTTGTTCAAATTACAGGTGCTTGACGGACAGTTCTATGCCCGGCGCGCGGCTAAGCAGCAGCTGGCCACCGTTCGCATCTCCGCCAACCGCGGCAGTATCCTGGACCGCAATGGCAAGCCGCTCGCACAGAGCGCCACCGTCTGGGATGTGACCGTTTCCCCATCGTATATCAAAACCGATGCAGAGCGCAACAAAACCGCCGATGCTCTCTCACAGATTCTCGATATCGACCGGCAGACGTTGTATAATAAGATCAATCAGCGGATCAGCTATGTCGTGGTGGCCAAGCGCATCGAAAAACCGACGCAGGAATTGATCGCTAATTATATCAAGGAGAACAACATCGGGTATATCGGGCTGGTAGAGGACAGTAAACGTTATTATCCATACGGTGATTTTGCGTCGCAGGTGCTGGGTTTCACCGGTACGGATGACCAAGGGCTTGCCGGTGTGGAGGCGCAGTACAACAGCGTAATGAAGGGGACCTCCGGCCGGTTGGTAACGGCAAAAAATGCGCATGGCACCGACATGCCATACAATTATTCCGACTATGTGCCTCCAAAGGACGGCAACAATGTGGTACTCACCCTTGACGAAGTGGTGCAGCACGAAATGGAGAATAATCTTCGGCAAGCCGTGGCGGACAACAATGTGACCAACCGCGTTGCCGCGATCGCCATGAATGTAAATACTGGCGAAATTCTTGGGATGGCCACCGAACCGGGCTTTGACCCAAATGACCCGTACACGATTGCCGATCCCGCGGCGCAGAAGATTCTTGCGGGATTGAGCGGAGACGCACTTAAACAGGCTACTGCGAATGACAGACAGGCACAGTGGCGCAACAAAGCCATTACCGTACCCTATGAGCCGGGTTCAGTCTTCAAGACGATTACGGCTGCCGCCGCCATTGACGCAGGCGTGGTCAAGGCTACCGATATGTTTAACGATCCCGGTTCCATCACCGTTTCAGGCACCACTTTCCACGACTGGAAGGCGGGCGGAAGCGGTTCAGTCACGTTTCTGCAAGGATTTGAGCAGTCTATTAACGTTGTGTTTATCCAAGTCGGTCAGCGTCTTGGCGTTGCTAATTTTTATAAATATATTTCCAACTTTGGCCTTACAGCCAAGACCGGTATCGACCTGCCTGGTGAGGCCCTCAGTATTACGATTCCGGAAAAACGGTACGGTCCGGTAGAGCTCGCGTCAGCTTCATTCGGGCAGAGCAACAAATTCACTCCTATCGAGATGATTGCGGCGATTGCAGCCTCTGCCAACGGTGGAAAACTGGTACAGCCGCATATTGTCAAAGAAATCACCGATGCCAATGGCAAAGTGATCAAGACGTTCAATACCGCAGTCAAACGCCAGGTCATCTCGGCGGAATCCTCCAAAGAAATGGCGCGCATCCTGCAATTGGAGGTCACCGAGGGCAGTGGTAAAAATGCTTATGTAGCGGGCTACCGCATCGGCGGCAAGACCGGTACCGCCCAGAAACTGGACAGCGCGGACTCTACGGCACGCATCGCGTCATTTTGCGGCGTGGCACCGTGTGATGATCCGCAGGTTGCCGTCTTACTCTTGATGGATGAACCGCACAATACCACCAGCAATTATGGCGGCGTGATTGCCGCGCCGGTGGTAGGTGATATTTTTTCGGAAATTTTGCCTTATCTGGGTGTGCAGCCGAAATATACCCCCGAAGAGCAGGCAAAGGTCGAAGTGCAGGCACCCAATGCAGTGGGCCGCAAGGTGTCGGAAATTTCGCCGCAGATTGTTGCCGCAGGTCTGAAAGTGCAAGTTGTCGGCAATGGGGATACCGTGACCAGCCAAGTGCCTGCGGTGGGCGATTCAATGCCGAAAAGCGGCTCAGTTGTTCTGTATACCGGCAATGCGCAGCCTGCCGGCACTTCCACAGTGCCCAACCTTATCGGGCAGTCACCTGAGCAAGTGAACGCAGCGATGGCTGCTGCGCATCTCAATGTGAATTTTGTCGGCGTTGCACAGGACACGGCTGGAGTGACCGCCTGCGAACAAAGCCAGGCCGTTGGCGTGCAGGTGCCGCCAGGTACGGTCGTGACAGTTAAGTTCCGCGACACCGGTGTAAAAGATGACGATGTACCATCCCAATGAACAGCTGATGGATGTAAAAAGACCGGATGTTTGAAATCGTAACAGCAGATTGTCGCCTCGATCAAATGATTGCGGTCGGCGAAAATGGAGGCACAGCATGAAATTTCAAAGCCTTTTGAAAGATGTATCCTATACAGGCGTGCTGCCGGAAATCGAGATTACTGATTTGACGGCGGATTCTCGTAAGGCCGGGCCGGGTGTGTTATTTGTCTGCATTCCGGGCGAACGGTCGGATGGGCACGATTTTGCCGCTGCGGCAGCGGCGGCGGGCAGTCCGGCTGTGATTGCTCTGCGGGATACGGGCGCGCCTGTCCCGCATATACTTGTAAAGGACACGCGTTTTGCCTATGCGCTTTGCTGCGCCAATTTTTTCGGGCGGCCGGCAGAACGTCTGCGGTTGGTGGGGGTGACCGGCACCAACGGCAAGACTACCACCACCACACTGATTAAGGAGATTCTTGAATACAATGGGCATAAATCGGGCTTGATTGGCACGATAGCCAATATGGCGGGCAGTAAGGTCTTGCCGTCTCACCTCACCACACCGGAACCCTATGAATTTCAGCAATTGCTGAAAACCATTGCGGATGAAGGCTGTGAATTTGCGGTGATGGAGGTATCCTCCCATGCGCTGGCACAGGAGCGGGTGGCGGGGTGTCATTTTGAAACGGCGGTCTTTACCAATTTGACGCAGGACCATCTGGATTTTCATAAAACCATGGAAAACTATCTGCAAGCAAAAGAAAAACTGTTTTCCATGTGCGATCTGGGCATCGTCAATGTGGACGATGATTATGCCGCCGAGGTGATTCGTACCGCAAAATGCAAGATTCAAACCTATTCCGCGCGGTATATGAATGCAGATTATACAGCGCGCAATATCAAACTGAAGCATGATGGCGTGGATTATGAAATGGTCGGCAACGCACTCATTGGTCGGGTGTCGGTGCCAATCCCGGGCGCATTTTCTGTCTACAACACGCTGGCGGCAGCGGCGTGCGCGGTCTCCTTGGGCATTCCGCTCCAGCAGGTGCTGGCAGCGCTGCATCAGGTAAAAGGGGTAAAAGGCCGTATTGAGGTCGTGCCGACCGGGCGGGATTTCACAGTCATCATCGACTATGCGCACACGCCGGATGCGTTGGAAAAAATACTCAAAAGCATCCGGGGCTTTGCAAAGGGCAGGGTGGTGGCGCTGTTCGGCTGCGGGGGAGATCGCGACAAGACGAAACGCCCTATTATGGGGATGATGGCACAGCAAAATGCAGATTTCTGCATCGTGACGTCGGATAACCCGCGCACCGAAGATCCCCAGGCCATTATCGACGATATTCTGCCGGGAATGGACGGAGACTCCGCCCCCTATGTGGTGGTGCCAAACCGTAAGGAAGCCATTGCCTATGCATTGAAAAATGCGCAGAAAGGTGATATCGTGCTATTGGCGGGCAAAGGGCATGAGGATTATCAGATCATTGGGCGTGAAAAGCACCATTTCGATGAACGCGAGGTCGTGGCGGATATTTTGCGCTGCCTGCCGGCCCACGGGGAGGAATAAAGGAAACCAATGGAACAGATCACACTGGATTTTATCCTGAATGCAACCGGAGGACGGCTGACGCGCGCGTGTTTCAATTGCAAATGCGACGATATATCTACCGATACCCGCACCATCAAACCGGGCAGTCTGTTTGTTGCCCTGCGCGGTGAGCGCTTTGACGGCAATGAATATCTGGAAACGGCTTTTTCCAGAGGTGCTTCGGTGGCGCTTGCCGAACGCCCGTATCCGGGATGGCCGGTCGTGTTGGTGGAAGACGCATACAAAGCACTGCGTGCGCTGGCTGCGGCATACCGGAGGCAATTCTCATTGCCGGTGGTGGGCGTGACGGGCAGTGTGGGAAAGACATCTACCAAAGAAATGATTTTCGCAGTGCTGTCGCGGGCGTTCCGTACCCACAGGAACGCGGGGAATCTCAATAATCTTATTGGGATGCCTATGTCGGTGTTTGGACTGGAAAATACGCATAAGGCCGCTGTGTTTGAGATGGGAATGAGTGCGTTTGGCGAGATTGCGGCACTCTCACGGGTGGCCGCGCCGGAAATCGGCGTGATTACCAATATTGGCATTTCACATATTGAGATGCTTGGTTCACAGGAAAACATCTTAAAAGCCAAACTGGAAATCCTTGAGGGGCTGCGTCCAGGCGGCAAACTGATTCTGAACGGGGACGATGCATTGCTTTCTGCTGTGCGGACCGATCGAGCAGAGATCGTCACATATGGCATTGAAAACACGGGATGTACCTATGTGGCGGAGGCGATTGAAAGCAGCGCGGAGGAAACCACGTTTCGTCTTCGTTATCCGGGTGGCTGCCTTGCGGCGCGTCTGCCGGTTGTGGGCCGACACAACGTCTACAACGCGTTGGCAGCATTTGCCGTGGGACGTGCATTGGGGCTGGCACCCGAAGTGATTGCGGAAGGTTTTTTGCAGTACGCGCCCACCGGTTATCGGCAGAAGATCGAAAAGCTGGGCGGCATCACCTTTGTGGAGGATTGCTATAACGCCAGTCCCGACTCGATGCGGTCGGCCTTTGATGTATTGAATACAGTGCAGCCGAAGGGGCGGAAATTGGCGGTGCTGGCTGATATGCTGGAGCTGGGAGAGACGGCGCCGGAGGCGCACCGCGCAGTAGGACGTGCGGCGGCGGAAAACGGCGTGGATATCTTGCTGAGTTTCGGTGAAGACGCCCAATATTATCAAGAGGGCTATCGGGAAGCCGGTGGTGCGCAAAGCTTTTATTTTACGGATAAAGCCGCGCTCACAGACACGCTCTGCGATCAGTTGATGGAGGGGGATGCGGTGCTTTTTAAAGGCAGCCGTGGGATGCGGCTTGAGGAAATCATACAAAACGCGGGGGAAAGGTGGACGTCACGATGACCGATACGGTCGTGCTGGTGGCCGGAGTACTGGCGTTTGCCATTTCCGGGCTTTCAGGCATCTGGTTGATTCCATATTTACACAAGATTAAAGTGGGGCAAAGTATCCGTGAGGTGGGGCCGACCTGGCACAAGAAAAAGCAGGGCACCCCGACTATGGGTGGATTTTTGTTTATCTGCGGCATTGTGCTGGGAATGCTGTTTGCTTATCTGATTTGTTCGCACTTGCTGCATCTGGGAGTGGCGCTGCGCCCATCTCAGAAGATCAAACTGGTGGGCGGCATTATCATGGCGCTTCTGTTTGGCTTTATTGGGTTTATGGATGACTATGTGAAAGTGGTCAAAAAGCGTAATCTTGGCTTGACGGCAAGACAAAAATTGCTTTTGCAGGTAGCTGCCGCCGTGGTGTTTTTGATTGCCATGTATCTGGCGGCTGACCGGCCAACCACGATGCTGGTACCGTTTTTGAATGTTCAGCTTTATCTGGGTGCGTTGTATTGGCCGTTTGCGGTATTTATCATCGTGAGCACTGTCAATGCTGTCAACCTTACCGACGGGATCGACGGCTTGTGCGGTTCGGTCACGTTGATTGTTGCCATTGCGTTTTTGCTTTGCGCCAAAATCGTATCTTATACCGGGTTTGCGGCGCTGGCTGCGGCGCTGGCCGGCGGATGCCTCGGGTTTTTGGTGTGGAATTTCCACCCTGCGCGTGTGTTCATGGGGGATACCGGCTCCCTTTTTCTCGGCGGTGTGCTCTGCGCGCTGGCTTTTGGTATTGGGCAGCCGTTAATTTTGGTTCCGCTGGGCATTATATACATTGTGGAGACCCTTTCCGTTATCATTCAGGTGATTTCATTCAAAACGACTGGAAAGCGCGTCTTTAAAATGAGTCCGATCCACCATCACTTTGAACTCTCGGGCTGGAATGAGAACAAGATCGTGTTGATTTTTTCTCTGGTGACGATTGTATGCGCCGCTGCCACAGTGGTGTGGCTGGCAGGGTATATGGGTCTGTTCTGAATGGGCGAATGACAGGAGGCGGGTGCTATGACGGCTGCTGGGCAAAAGCAACGGATACAAAAGAAAAGGAAGCTCCTGCGGGGTGGTTTTGACCTGCCGCTGTTTGTGCTTGTCATGATCATCCTCATGCTGGGCCTGATTATGATGTTTTCCGCAAGCTACGCAGACGGGTATTATAACCACCACGGAGACGGTTTTTTCTATATCAAACGGCAGGGGCTGTGGGCCGCCCTTGGGCTGGTGGTGATGTATATCGTTGCGCAGATGGACTACCATTGGCTGCGCAAATTTGTGCTGCCGGTAATGGGCATTACGTATTTGCTGCTTGTTGTGGTGCTGTTTACACATCCTATCAACGGGGTGCGTCGCTGGATCGATGCGGGTCCGATCAACATCCAGCCGTCGGAGATCGCTAAATTTGCCGTGGTCTTGATCTTTGCACATTTGATTGCAAAGTATTCTACCAAACGGGAAAACAAAATGCAGACGTTCAAATACGGTGTGGCGCCGTTTATTCTCATTTTGGCTACCATTGCCGGTCTGATGATCAAGGAACCGCATCTGTCGGGTACAATCCTGATTTTGAGCATCGGCTGCACGATGATGTTTGTGGGCGGGACACGCGTCCGCTGGTTCGTCATCGGCATCAGTATGGCGGGCGGCGCGCTGCTCGGCATGGTGCTGTTTACCAAGATCATTGTGTATGCAAAGAATCGTCTGGTCTATTGGATTGACCCATTCAAAGACCCACAGCACCACGGCTGGCAGACTATCCAATCCCTCTACGCGATCGGTTCGGGCGGCATTATGGGTTTGGGGTTGGGTAATTCCCGACAAAAATATCTATATGTTTCGGAACCGCAGAATGATTTTGTATTTCCCATCCTCTGTGAGGAATTGGGATTGGTCGGTGCGGTTATTGTCATCGTGCTGTTTGCACTGCTGGTGTGGCGGGGATATGTCGTGGCCATGCGGGCACCCGATCGATTTGGCGCGCTCATGGCGGTCGGCCTTACCACACAGGTAGGCTTGCAGGCCATTCTCAATATTGCCGTTACCACCAACACCATTCCCAACACCGGCATCAGCCTGCCGTTTTTCAGTTACGGCGGTTCCTCACTGCTGATGCTGCTGTTCCAGATGGGTATTATTCTATCGATTTCCCGTTTTTCGAGTATTGAGCAAACATAGGCAGGCTATGCCTGTTTCTGTAATGCAGCAATTGTGAACCACACGCACCGCGTCGGCATATGCTGAAATTGCCGGGGTAATTGCCCCGCTTTGCTGAAAGGGTGCGTGACGATGTGCAAGTTAGTAATCGAGGGCGGCAGGCCATTGCAAGGGACGATTGACATACAGGGCGCGAAGAATGCCGCGCTGCCGGTGCTGGCAGCTTGTGTGCTCTGTGAGTCCCCTTGCGTCATACATAATTGCCCGGGTTTGTTGGATGTGGATGCCTCCTGTAAAATTTTGAAGCATCTTGGCTGCCGGGTGAAGAAAGAGAAGGGGACGGTGACGGTCGACCCCACGAATGTGGCAGAGTGCAGCATTCCAGACGCACTCATGCGGGAAATGCGTTCTTCCATCGTATTCTTAGGGGCAATTGCCGCACGGCTCGGGCAAGCGCGTATTTCGTTTCCGGGCGGTTGTGAGCTGGGACCGAGGCCCATCGATCTGCATCTGGCGGCACTGCGCAAATTGGGGCTGGTGATTAACGAAGGGCATGGTTTTCTTGACTGTCACTGCACAGGCAGACTCCATGGAGAAACCATTGCGCTGTCGTTCCCCAGTGTGGGGGCGACCGAGAATATTCTGCTGGCGGCGGTGACCGCAGAAGGCCTTACCACCATTATCAATGCGGCGCGTGAACCGGAAATCGCTGATTTGGCCTCTTTCCTCAACCGCTGTGGCGCAAAAATCCGCGGTGCGGGCGAGAGCGTGGTGGAAATTGAGGGTGTAGATGCTCTTCATGGTTCTGAACATAGGGTGATTCCCGATCGCATTGTTGCCACCACCTATATGACGGCGGCGGCGGTGACCGGCGGAGAACTGGAATTGCGCGGCGTCCAGCATACGCACCTCAGCCCGGTCGTTCCGGTTTTCCTCGAGGCGGGTTGTGCCATCCGTGCGGATAAAGAGAATCTGTTTTTGCGCGCGGCACATTCATTGCACCCATTGCGTTGTGTGCGTACGATGCCATATCCGGGATTTCCTACAGATGCGCAGGCGCCGGTTATGGCCATGTCCACATTGGCGGAAGGCAACAGCCTGTTTGTGGAGAATATCTTTGAAAACCGGTACAAACATGTGCCGGAGCTGGTGCGGATGGGTGCATCCATCAAGCTGGAAGGAAAAGTGGCTGTGGTTGAGGGCGTACGCGCACTTTTTGGCGCGCCGGTTGTGGCGGCCGATCTGCGTGGGGGTGCGGCACTGGTGGTAGCGGGGCTCGCTGCTGAAGGGACGACCGAAGTGACCGGCCTGCACCATATCGACCGGGGGTATACGTCTATCGAACAGGATTTGGCGAGCGTGGGTGCACGGATACGCCGGGTGTCAAGCGCCGAATAAGCCCGTCTGGAACAACTGTAGGTTATGGAGGATATCAAAAATATGCGGGAAACGCAAAAGCGCCGCACCACGGCAAGGGGCGCACGTGAGGGGCCATATCGCGGCACGGCGAAAAGGCCGCGTGCTAAACGAAAACGACGAAAGCTCACACGAGCAGGGCGTATGCTGGTGTTCATATTTATTCTGTTGGCACTGGTGTGCATCAGTGGCGCGGCAATCTGGCTTCTTTTGCCGGTGGGGTCGATTACGATATCCGGGCAGACACCATATCAACAGGAAAAGGTCTTACAGGTGAGTGGCATTGCGGTCGGAGACCGCCTCTTTGGCGTGAACAAGCGGAAGACCACACGTCTGCTGGAGACTAATCTGCCGTATATTTCCTCTGCGTCGGTTTCGTGGCGTCTGCCCAATACGTTGATTCTGCGCCTGAATAAAGACACACCAATTGCCGCTGTACCCCGTGCGGGTGGATTTGCCGTGCTGGATGCGCAGGGCAAAGTGCTCGAAATTCCCGCAAACCTACAGGCCCTCCCTAATCTGCCGACGGTGACTGGACCCGATGCCGGTGCGTCTGCGCCGGGACAGACACTAAACAATGCAGAGAGAGCAAAACTTACCGCAGCAGTGTCACTTCTTCAGGCAATCAAATCGGCAGGTATCGCGCAAGTCACATCGGTGGACGTTCACGACGCGTATCAGATTACGTTTGGTTATCAAAATCGTATCACAGTGCTGGTCGGCACCTCAGCAGATTTTGATGAAAAACTGAAATTTGCCTCATATATGCTTACACAGCAACTATTGGCTACCGATAAGGGGACGCTGGATGTTTCCCACGCTGCACAAGGCAATCAGGCAGTTTTCAGTCCTGCAAGCTGATTTTCCTAGATTGGACTGCAAAGTTGTGGGGCAGGTAGGACAAAATCGTATAAGTTGGCCATGTGGAAGCAGTGATTTTACATAATATCTGGCATTTTATGTATTTGCTATTGAAATGAAAACGTAAAACCTGTAGAATAGAATGCATAATAGGGTTATCCTATGATTTGGAGGAAGTAAGATGGCTTTTGAGCTTGATCGAGATATTGATAATATTGTTCAAATAAAGGTGGTCGGCGTTGGAGGTGGCGGGAACAACGCCGTCAATCGCATGATCAAGTCCGACGTACAGGGTGTGGAGTTCATCTCCATCAACACCGACCGGCAGGCGCTTATCCTGTCGCAGGCGACCCATAAACTCCAAATAGGGGACAAGCTTACCCACGGACAGGGCGCTGGCGCCAACCCCGAAAAAGGTCAGCGAGCCGCCGAGGAGAGCCGCGATGAGATCGCCGACGCGCTTAAAGGCACCCATATGGTATTTATCACTGCGGGTATGGGCGGCGGCACCGGTACCGGCGCTGCACCGGTCATCGCCACGGTCGCCAAAGAGCTGGGCATTTTGACGGTCGGCATCGTGACCAAACCGTTTTCATTTGAAGGGCGTCGGCGAATGGAGCAGGCTGAATCCGGGATTATGGCACTGCGTGAGCATGTTGATTCACTGGTTATCATCCCCAACGAGCGTCTGAAGCTGGTGTCTGAACAGAAAATTACGCTGGCAAACGCCTTTGAAGTCGCGGATGATGTGCTGCGCCAGGGCGTGCAGAGTATTTCTGACCTTATCAAAGTGCCGGGGCTGGTCAACCTCGACTTTGCCGACGTGACTGCGGTGATGAAGGATGCGGGCTATGCGCACATGGGTGTGGGACGCGCGTCCGGTAAGGACAAGGCGGAGCAGGCTGCGCGGATGGCGATTTCCAGCCCGCTGCTTGAGACCTCCATCGCCGGGGCGCGTGGTGTCATCATTAACGTGATGGCCTCTGCGGATATTGGCTTGGAAGAAGTCGAGATCGCGTCTTCCATGGTGACTGAGGCTGCCGAACCGGGTGCGAACATTATTTGGGGCGCGGCACTTTCCGATTCACTGGACGACGAGATCAATATTACCGTCATCGCTACAGGGTTTGATTCGGGAGATGCTGATGCGGCCTCGGCGCAGAGTGCGTCTTCAGCTGCTGCCTCCTCCACAGTCGGCCGTGCGCCGGAGAGCGTAAAGCGTCCGTCGCCTTCCGCATCATCCACAGGCAAGCCGGGCATGGCATCCCCTCGCCCGAATACTGCTGATGATGAGTATTTTGATATCATGAGCATCTTTAACCGCCGCAAATAAAGGCCGGTCATATTGATTTTTTGAATGCACCGTTATAAAGACGGTGCATTTTTATATCCTTTTCGCTGTTTTATAGATTGTAAAGATGCACAAAAACAATCCTGTCAAACGGTGGAATGGAATCTTCGCGCACAAATAAAGGCTGGATTGAAGGCGGAATTGCTTCAAAACACGTAAAACAGGAGGATGAAACCGGAAATTCCGGTGTTTTATACGGATTCTGGACCCATATAACCACATGCGTACTTTTTATATCAAAAATCCGTAGAGATGGTTTCCAAAATGTTAGGATGGTGCTATAATATGGTATAGGCTTTGTTATTTTATATACTAAAAACGGTCTGGATGCATTTGGATGTATCAAACATCAAGCACCAGGCTATCCACAGATAAAGCAGAGGTGATCGAACTGTGGGAGACCCCTTAAGCCGAAGACGTTGGTTCAACAAAAAAATAGTGTGCGGGGGGGCTCGCTGCGTTTGATACGCGCCGCTCCCCTGAAGGGAGTGTGCGCCATGTTGCGTTTTTTCCGTGCGCTTGACGGTCGTATGGCCGAAACAAGCGAAGAAAATGCTGCGCGTTTTATCAGTGTTATTGCACCGACAAATGCGGAAATCTCACGGTTGTCGGCTTTGCTGGGTATTGGAAGCGGCGTCTTTTATACCGCGTTGGATGAGGGCGGTATGCCCCGTGTGGAAACGGCGGAGGGCGCGACGCTGGTCGTCTGCGCGTCGCCTGTCACCTTTCGGCAGGGCGAATCTATGCGCTTTGCAGTTTGTCCTTTTTCATTGATTTTCATCGGGCAGACGGTTGTAGCAATCAGTGCTCGGGAAAATCCGGTGGCAGGAGATCTGGTGCAGAGCATGGGCGTTGCACTGGGGCAGAATGGCAGAATGACGGCATTGTTTATGCAGATTCTGGTCGCGCGGTTTAGGCGGCATTTGCATCAAATCAAAAAAATGATGACTTATTTGGAAAAACAATTGGGTCATACGCCGCATAACCGTAAATTGCAGGAACTGCTGGATATGGAAGCGGCGCTGGTTCATTATTCCACCGCGCTGCGGGAGAATGCAGGCGTATTGGAAAGTCTGCCGCGTGATCATAGCGTCTTGCTGACAGAGGAAGACCAGTTACTGCTTGGATATGCACGGGTGGAAATGAAACGGATAGGGGAGCTTGCGGCCGCCTATGCAAAATTACTCAATGGAACCATTGGAACCGTGTCTTCCATCGTATTGAATAACTTCAATACGATGCTGCGTGTTTTTTCTGTTGTACTCATTTTTTTGGCGCTTGGCCTGATTGGTTTTTTTGTGTATGGGTTGTATACACCTGGTTTTTCTTTGGTCAGTGTATTTCTTATGCTGGTTTTGTCGGTCATTTGCATGAGTTGCGGAGCGCTTGTTTTACATCAGGGCGGTTCGAAACGACGGGCATCGTGAACAGACAACAGCTGTTATGGGATAGAAGAATTGCCGTGTGAGACGGCATGATTGGGGGTAAGCGGCCGCTTGTCGGTTTGTTTGCCCCCAATAGTTTTGCGGAAAGTCCATCATGTATTTTGAAAATGGAGGATATATATGAAAGAGCGGATGTATCATTTGGGATTAAAAAAGGAAGATGGCGCACGGTTTGCGGTGCTGCCGGGCGATCCCGGACGGGTGCCGCAGATTGCTGCCTGCCTGGCAGATGCACATGAGGTTGCACACAACCGAGAGTTTCACACGTGGGCGGGTACGCTGTCGGGTGAGCGGGTGCTGGTCACATCCACCGGTATTGGAGGGCCTTCCGCTGCTATCGCCATGGAAGAGCTTGCTTCCATCGGGGTAGACACGTTCATTCGTGTGGGAACCTGCGGAGGGATGCAGCTTGCAGTGCAGGGCGGCGATTTAATTGTTCCTACCGCCGCTATCAGAATGGATGGTACATCGCGAGAGTATTTACCGGTAGAATTTCCCGCAGTTGCTGACTTTGCACTCACACAGGCACTGGCGGATGCCGCCCATCGGCAGGGTGCGCACACGCATCTTGGCGTGGTGCAGAGTAAAGATTCGTTTTACGGGCAGCATGAGCCGGAGCGGATGCCGGTGGGACAGCGGCTTGTATCCGATTGGAACGCATGGATTAAAGGCGGCGCGCTTGCCAGTGAAATGGAGTGTGCCACGCTCTTTACAGTGGCCGCCTGTTTGGGTGTGCGCGCCGGTGCGGTCCTAACTTGTGTCTGGAACCAAGAGCGGCAGGCGGCAGGCATGTCCAATCCCGAGACCCACGATTCTGGAATTGCCATTCGCACAGCGGTGGAAGCTATCTGTGCTCTGGCAGTAAAAAAGTGAAAAGAAGCTGGAAGATTTTACGATGGAATCATCGCATTTCCCCTAAGTATGGTATACTATATGCAGAGCATATGGCGCGGCACTCCGCACGATAATGGAATATCGATCCGGATTGGAAATGTGACGCATCACCGCTCATAAATAAAAAAACAGGACGGGAGTCTGCAATGTATACAGATAAAAGGGAAAAGCGTAAAGAGGATGTGCTGGTTGGACGGAATGCCGTGTATGAGGCACTGCGTGCCGGCCATCCGGTAGATAGTGTGCTGATTGCCAAAGGGAACAACGGCGGTCCGGTGCGGCGCATCGTGGATTTGTGCGGAGCACGCGGCGTGGTCATCAAAGATGTGAGCAGTGCCAAGCTCGACGCAATCTGCGGCGGTATGAACCATCAGGGAGTGGCGGCATTGGCTGCCGCCCATGAATATTCATCCGTGGCAGAGATGCTCCAGACGGCAAAAGAGCGTGGAGAGCCGCCGTTTTTGGTGATCTGTGATGATATCAACGATCCCCACAACCTTGGCGCGATCATCCGCACAGCGGAGTGTTGTGGCGCGCACGGTGTTATCATCCCCAAACGCGGGGCGGTGGGATTGACGGCGGCAGTAGACAAAGCGGCAAGCGGCGCCTTAGAATATCTGCCGGTCGCCCGCGTGTCGAATTTGACCGCAACGGTTGAAGAACTCAAAAAGCAGGGGATTTGGGTCTATGGCACGGCCATGGACGGGCAGCCGTTTTATCAGACCGATTTTTCTGGTGCAGCCGCAGTCATTATCGGTTCGGAGGGCAAGGGAATCTCACGTTTGCTTCGGGAGAACTGCGATATAGTTGTGTCCATCCCTATGCATGGACGCATTACATCGATGAACGCTTCGGTCGCGGCCGGCATCGTATTGTATGAAGCGGCCAAAAGCCGTATGCGGGCGGGGGGAGGCAGGAGCTGATGAGAAAAGAGGATCCGATCGACAGAGGGCGGATGCAGGAGCCTTTGGATGAATGGGAGCGGGAGGCGGAGGAACGGCTTCGCCAACGTGCCAATCGGCAAGCCGTCCAAGAGGTGGCAGCACAGGCCATCGCTGAATCCCCGCCGGATACGGAGATAGAACCGGCTACCGATGTTAGGGGAAACGGTCTGCAATCAGACCTGCATGAGGATTCAAGTACCGACGACGGGGATTCTGTGGATTTACAGCAAGAGGAAGCGCCTGCGGCGGAGCCTGATAAGGACGAACCGCTAAAAAGCGACGACGCGGATGAAACGGAACCTGATGAGCAGCTTCCACTCCGGCGCAGCAAAGGAGCGGGTCTTGCAGGATCGCTGACGGTGGAATTGATACTATTCGTTGTTTTTTTGCTGCTGGTTGGCGCGATCACATTCCATTACCCATTGCCGTCTGTGCTGCGTTTTCTGGGGCAGACTGACAAACTGGTCGTGGTTGAAGCTGCTTTGTTTGTGCTGGCAGGCGTTTTCGCCATTCATCCGTTGGTGGAGGGATTTGCTGCCCTGTTTAGTCTCCGTCGAAAGACCTCCAGTGCAGCGGCGCTTGCTTTTTTGGGCGGCATCGCGGGATTTATACCCGCCTTTATGCAGGGCGCAGGGGTACGTTATGCGGCGCCCTATGCACTCAGTGCGTGCGCTTGCCTGAGTTTGGAAACCTTTTCACGGCTGTTGACAGCGCGCGCGTGCCGGGTGAGTGCAGCTGCTATAGAAAAAACAGAAAATCCCCGTTCGGTTTTTGTCAAAGAGACGAAGATTGGTCCGACCGGACGGGTACAGAGGGTCGTTGTGCCCGGAAATGTGTCTCCCGCCCCGGCGACGCAAGATGCCGGCAGTGCGCTGACCGGGCGTTCGGCGTCAGTGGTTTCCCTTGTCGCATTGGTGATTTCCGCCGCTGCCGCTGGCATTGCTGTGTTTTTATATGGTAAGTCTGCTGTGCAGGGAGTGCTGCTTTTCGCTGCATTTGCTTCTGCGGGTGCGCCGTTGGTGATGGGGTTCTGTGTCAGTTTGCCGATGTTAGCTGTTACGCGCGCCTTGCGAAAGCGCGGCGCGGCGCTTTCAGGATATGGAGCGGTGCGTGCCTTTGGCCGTGCAGATGCGGTGTTTCTTCCGGAGCGTTTGCTTTACCCGGCGGGGCAGGTGAAGATTTGCGCATTGCGGCCGATGTGCAAAGACGGTGTGGAGAGTGCGGTTCTCATGGCAGCCAGTGTAGCGTCTGTTGCCCAGACTGCGATGGCATCTGCTATTCTGGGTCTTTTTGAGGGCGGGGAGGCGCTTCTGCGTCCGGTGGCACAGCTTCAAGTGATCGATGAGATGGGCATAGAGGCGTGGGTGGACGGCAAGCGTGTGCTGCTTGGAAGTCGAAATCTTCTGCGCCAAAAACGTGTGAATTTGACAGGGCGCATGTTGTTGGAGGTAGAAGCTAAATACGCTGTAAAAGGCAATGATTTTGTCTATCTGGTGGTAGACGATACGCTGACGGCGCTGTTTGTGCTGGACTACATACCGGAGAAACGGGTGCGTTCCGCTCTGCGTGGATTGGTACGCACAGGTATTCACGTTATGGTCGGCACGGCTGATGCCAATATTACCCGGGAACAGGTCGGGGAGCAGTTCCGACTCAAAAAACATGCTGTGCGGATTTTGTCCCATCAGCAGGCAGAGGTGTTTATGGCGCCTGTGTCCGGTCGGAGCGATGGGGCAGGGTTGTACCTGCGTGACGACGCGGTTTCTTTCGCGCGCGCCGTGGCGGCCTGCGTGCGGCTGGAAAGTACGGCGCGTGTGGCGGCGATTCTGCAAGTGATTGGCGTGTTGGCAAACCTGCTTCTGGCAGGTGCGGTGTTTTGGCTAGCCGGACGGGAACTGCAGCCGTTGGAAGTGCTGACGATTCAGGTCATTTGGGCGCTGCCGCCGGTCTTGTTTGCCGCGTTCCGCAGGCATGTTTAAAATACCTGCTTATGCTGGGCAATGCTTTGCTTGTTTTTGCGAATACGTAGGAATATTATCCACTCGTTTGGTGGACTCAAAACAGGAGGAATACTGATGCGACTTGATTTGCAACATGATGCTTCTGAATTGGCGATGAAGCGGCACTCGGTGCGTACTTATCTGCCACGGATGGTGGAAGAACGGGAACTTGCCATTTGCATGGCGCCTCTTACCGACGAAACGGGGATTTTTGGTGCCAAAACGCGCTATGCCGCAGTCCAGGTGGATCAAACGCCGAGTAAATTGGGTACATATGGCATGATTCGGGATGCCAAAACATTTTTGGCGGCAGTGGTGTCCAAAAAAGAGCTGCGTGCAGGGTATCTGCAAGTTGGATACCAATTGGAACAGACAGTTTTGATTGCGACTGACAATGGCATGGGTACCTGCTGGCTGGGGGGGACGTTTGATAAAACGGCGTTTTTTCAAGCGGCGGGAGTTGACGAGGAAGAGCAACTTGTTATCGTACTGCCGATTGGATATCCAAGTGGGAAAACGCGCCTTTTGGAACATATCGTGAGGGGTACGGCTGGCAGTGCCAACCGTCGGCCGTTTGAAAAACTGTTTTTTCAAGCAGCCAATGGGGAGCCGCTTTCTGAAAAAATGGCGGGTGCACTTGCTCTGCCGCTTTCTTGTGTAAGACTTGCGCCGTCGGCTATCAATAAACAGCCGTGGCGCGTTTTTGTTTCCCCAACAGCCGCTTATTTTTATCTGGATGGTGGCAAGGAAAAACCGACAATTCCAGATATCCGGTATGTAGATTTGGGTATTGCCATGTGTCATTTTGAGGCGGGCGCAATACAGGCGGGATTGCAGGGAAGTTGGGTCTTTGAAGATCCCGAGCTGTCTGTACCCATGGCATATGAATTTATTGGTGCGTGGATAATAAATAAAAATTAAATCAAAATGGGACTGAATTTCAAATTTTATACCTTTTTTCCAAAAACATAGATGCGTGGGTTCTGCATTTGAGGCCAAACTATCAAAGGGTCGTTAAAAAGATAAATGCTGCGCCCTATATAGTGGCTGGCGTAGATCGCCGTTTAAAATGAATTGATTTGTTTTAGGCGGCGATTACGTCCATATGACGATACTCTTTCTGATCGTCTTATTTGTTCAAAAATTGGAATGTATGATATTCCAATGGTTCGTTTGAAGACGAAAGGATGCACTATGTTAAAAAAGCGGGTTGCAACCAGTATGGCTGCGTTACTTTTGGCTGGCGCAATGCTTTTTCCGGCCGGCGGGATTATGGTAAAAGCCGCTGCACCAGAATCATCGGGCGCCTCTTCGGCGTCCTCTGGCCAGGCGTCGGCGCCGGGTTCACCAAAGCACTGTAGATATCATGTTGGCGGGGATCGCATGGCGTTGGTTCTCTTGGCCGATCTTTCTAAACAATCGGTGAAGGGTTTAAATGAGCGGTATCCGCAGCAAACGCCTTGGCAAATTGCTAAGCAGACAAACAATTTGGATACGCTGAAAAAATCATATTTGGAAAAACAGCAGCAGTGCATTCGCTCTTTACAAGAAAGCGGGCATCTTACGCAGGCGGATAGTACGCAGCTTTATAATGCAATTGCGGAACGGGTCGCGAAGATAGATGGCATCAAAATTGTTACCGTCGGTCATGTCCATCTATAATCTATGGGCGCTTTCATTATAGAGCAAATTTCTGGGTTTAAATCGGCATACTATTGGACTGCCGTGAAAAAGGAGGCTATATAGCCTCCTTTTTTATTTGATTTTCCGTTTTAAATAAAGAATTTGATAGATAAAAAGAATGTGTTATCGGTTAAAAAGGATAGAACGACAGAATTATTTGCGGATATCTGAAA
>NZ_JBDNLG010000020.1:0-36475 GCF_047718355.1 Ethanoligenens sp. | reverse complement strand
GCGCCTTGTTTTGATGAAGCAGCGGACTGACGGTTTCGCTCAAGAATTCCTCAACCTGTGCGGCGGCACGGCCGGTGAAATGCTCCGGGGTAAGCGCGCCCTCAAGTTCCGTCTTGTCCAGCATAAATGCCGGGTCATCCACGATGCGGTCGATCAAGTCGTTATCCAGACCATCCTCTTTTACACGTTTAGCCGCCGCCAGCGAATGCTGCCGAATCTTTTCGTGCAGCTGCTGGCGGTCGCCGCCTTTTTTCACCGCGCGCATCATGATATTCTCGGTGGCCATGAACGGCAACTCTTTCATCACACGCTGACGGATGACTTTCGGATACACAACCAGCCCGTCCGCCACATTGATATAAATATTGAGGATGGCGTCCGCCGCCAGAAATGCCTCGGCAACCGCAATACGCTTGTTGGCCGAGTCATCCAGTGTGCGCTCAAACCACTGGGTGGCGGCGGTGAAACTGGGGTTGAGGGAATTGGCAAGCAGATAGCGGGAAAGAGCCGTCATCCGCTCACTGCGCATGGGATTGCGCTTGTAGGCCATGGCGGAGGAGCCGATCTGATGCTTTTCAAATGGTTCCTCCATCTCTTTGAAGTTTTGCAGTAAGCGCAAATCATAGGAGAACTTGCTGGCGCTCTCGGCGATGCCTGCCAGCGCGCCCACCACCTGGCTGTCCACCTTGCGCGAGTAGGTCTGCCCGGAAACCGGCACGACTTTCTCAAATCCCAGTGATTGAGCAATCAGCCGCTCCAGCTTTTTCACCTTTTCGTGGTCGCCGTCGAACAGCGCCATAAACGATGCTTGTGTGCCGGTCGTGCCTTTGGAGCCCAGCAGCGCCAGACCTGCAATACGGTATTCCACATCTTCGAGATCCATTAGCAGCTCGTTGATCCAGAGCGTAGCACGTTTGCCCACAGTGGTAAGCTGTGCGGG
This sequence comes from Ethanoligenens sp., assembly GCF_047718355.1. NCBI lineage: Bacteria > Bacillati > Bacillota > Clostridia > Eubacteriales > Oscillospiraceae > Ethanoligenens > Ethanoligenens sp. The sequence goes on along the minus strand of NZ_JBDNLG010000020.1, from coordinate 35,535 downwards.
TTGGAGGTGTGTATAGGCCAGGCAAGGCAGCGCTTTCCGCTCATCCGCAAATTTGGCCAGATGCGCGATAACGTTGATGATTTTTTTTCGCAGCAGTTGCAGACCTTCGCGCATGATGATGATGTCGGTGTTGTCCCCCACATAGCAGGAGGTCGCACCCAAATGGATGATGCCTTTTGCCTGCGGGCACTGCACGCCATATGCGTACACATGGGACATCACATCATGGCGCACTTCCTTTTCGCGCTGTTCCGCCACATCGTAATTGACGTCCTCGGCGTGGGCTTCCAGTTCCGCCACCTGCGCGGCGGTGATGTTTAAACCCAGTTCTTTTTCCGCTTTTGCAAGTGCAATCCACAGTTTGCGCCATGTTTTGAACTTCTTGTCCGGAGAAAAGAGGTATTGCATCTCCGTGCTGGCATAACGCGTGCAAAACGGACTTTCGTATTGTTCCCTGCTCATAAGGCCCTCCATATTTTACAAACAGCCGTAGGACGGCGATTTTTTACACATTGTATGGTGCGTTTCTTAGTGTACCACAAATTCCGCCGCAGGCACAGCCTCCTTTTATCGGAACAGAAAAATTCTTTGCATGGCAACCTCGGGGCAACAGGCACGATGTACGGGGCTTGTAGATTGCCCCCGCTTGTGCTACCCTAAGAAAAAACAAACACCATCTGCAAAATAAAAAGGGGGCCTGCCCGTTTTGATGACTATTCCAATGCTGGACCTCAAGCGCCAATATGCCCTGCTGGAACCGGAACTAGAGCCAAAGATACTGGATTGTCTGCGCGGCGGCGCGTATGTGATGGGCAAGCCGGTCGCACATCTGGAACAGACGCTTGCCGCCTATTTGGGTGTGCGCCACGCTGTCGCGGTCGGCAACGGCACCGATGCACTCACTATCGCGCTGGTCGCGCTGGGTGTTGGACCGGGTGATGAGGTCATCACCACACCATTCACCTTCTTCGCCACGGCGGAAGCAGTTGCGTCCCTCGGCGCCACGCCGGTGTTCGCTGATGTTCGCCCCGACACCTACAACCTCGACCCCGAAAGCGTGGCCAAATGTATCACCCCACGCACCAAGGCCATCCTGCCTGTACACATCTTCGGGCAGCCCGCAGACATGGATACGCTTAACGCCATCGCGCGCGCGAACAAGCTGGCGGTCATTGAGGATGCCTGCCAAGCCATCGGCGCGGCCATCGGCGGCCGCAAAGTCGGCGGCTGGGGGGATGTGGGCTGTTTTTCTTTCTTCCCCACCAAAAACCTTGGGGCATTTGGCGACGGCGGTCTCCTCACCACCAACAACGACGAATATGCCACTCTTTTTCGCGCCCTGCGTGCCCACGGCGGCGGGCATACCGGCGCGGCGGCACGCGCGCTGTTGGAGGGCAAACCGGTGCCTCCCTCTCCGGCAGAAAGCGAAAACCCACTGTATAATCCATACAAATACTACAATTATATCATCGGATATAATTCCAGATTGGATACTTTGCAAGCGGTGATACTTAACGTAAAGTTTCCGCACCTTGATGAATGGAACGCGCAACGCACAAAGAACGCCGCATTCTATCAGGAACACATCCATCGCACGGATATTACCTTGCCCCATCAGGCGGCCGGTACCACCCATGTGTGGCACCAGTTCGCCCTGTGCACCCGTTACAAAAAAGAAATGGGCGAAGCCCTTGCCAAACAAGGCATTGGAAGCGGTGTGTTTTATCCAGTGCCGCTGCATCTGCAAAAAGCGTTTGACACACTACAATACCGTCCCGGCGCACTGCCTGTATCGGAAATGCTCGCACGAGAGACGCTCTGCCTGCCGGTCTTTCCCGGCATGACCGAGGAGGAGCTCTCCTACGTGGCGGACGCAGTAAACGCTTTCAAGCCATAAGCCGGATTAGTCGGGCAAATGCAAAAATTTGATGCAAACCGGACTGCCCACTTGCGCGACATCCCCCAGGAATGCCAACGCGCCATCCCGCACGGCAAACGCGGCAATGGTGTGGGAAACCTCATTGGCAGCATAGAGGAAGCACCCGTCCGGTGAAAATACGAGGTCGCGCGGCCCTTTTCCGCCGCACGGTGTAAACACAGGGCTGCTGAGCAATCCCTTGTCATCAATTTGATAGAGAACAATGCTGTCGTGTCCCCGGTTGGATACGGCAATCAGGCGATGATCGGAAGAAATCTTGACGGCGGCGGGCAGGTTGTCTCCCAAGAAATCTGCCGGCAGGGTGGCATAGTCTTTTTCCGCCGCGTATCCGCCTTGTGAATCGGTACGCAGCAATGTTAAGCTGTTGTCCAACTCATTAACCACATACGCCGCCCCGGCCTGCGGCAGAAACGCCAGATGGCGCGGCCCGTGTCCGGCTGCCATCCGGGATCGGCTTATTTTCTCCAGAGCGCCGGCCCCCGTAACCTGATACCTGAAAATGGAATCCAGGCCCAAGTCGACCGCGCAAAGCTGTCCATCCGGTGCAAAGTCAATGAAATGAGCATGCGGAAACGTTTGCCGCGCCGGATGCGGGCCGTGGCCCTCGCGTATCTCCACCGACAGCGCAGGGGCAATTGTGCCGTTTTGCAGCGGAAACACAGCCAGCGCCGCATCCGACCGCCCCGTATCTGCAAACGCCCCCGCACCATAATTTGCAACAAACAAAAATTTTTCAGACGGGTCCACACTCAGATAACAAGGATAACGCCCCATCGACGGCTGCGCCCCTGTTTGTGTCAGCACCCCGTCTTTACCAATGGCAAAGGATGCCACCCCTCCGTTGGCCTTGCCGCCAAACGTTCCGGTTTCCAGCACCGCATACAGAAACCGTCCGGTCGGCGATACTGCCAGATAGGACGGATTTTCCGCTTTTGCAGCCAATTTTAGCGTACCCAGCCTGCCATCCGCAAGCAGCGGGGCCATATAGATTCCAGCACTTTTCCCGCCAGTATAGGTGCCGATATAAGCTACCCAATCCATATCGTTCAACCCTTTCTAATTCCTTATTCGTTTTCATCATTGTAACACACCCTGCACCATACAGGGCAAAGAGGAGGAAATTTTATGATTCTGGTTAAAGCTGACTGGTCTGAAGAATTGGCGAAACGCCTGCATGATGAAACCGGCGAAACCGTCACGGTCAATCAAGATCCGAGCGATGCACTGCTTGCAAACACAGATATTCTGCTTGGATTTGGATGTGATGAGATACTGCTCACTCGCTGCCCGCAATTGAAACTGTTCTACTCGCTCAGTGCGGGCGTGGAACGGCTGCCTTTTGCCGCTCTGCACAAACGGCAAATCACTGTGGCTAATGCGAGCGGCGCCCACGGCGCACAGATGAGCGAACAGATTATCGGGGTCATGATCGGGTTCAGCCGCAACCTGTTCCTCAACCGTGATAACCAGAACCGTCATGTGTGGCAGCGATTCCAGCAGGTCGGCGAACTGAACGGCGGCACACTGCTCATCATCGGGGCGGGACGCATCGGGCAGGCCGTCGCCAAATGCGCCAAAACGTTCGGAATGCGGGTCATCGGCTTGAAAAACCACCCCGCCCCGCTGCCTGATTTCGACGACGTGCAAAGCACCGACAGTCTGCACGCGCTGCTGCCGCAGGCCGACTATGTGGTGCTGCTCACCCCCCTCACCCCCGCCACCAGGGAATTGATGGATGCGGCCGCTTTCGCCAAAATGAAACAAACGGCGGTGTTTCTCAACTATTCCCGCGGCGGCACAGTGGATGAACAGGCTCTCATCCATGCACTGCAAACCGGCGGCATCCGCGGGGCGGGGCTGGATGTCTTCCAAAAGGAGCCGCTTGAGACGGACAGCCCGCTGTGGTCTATGCCAAACGTCATGCTCACGCCCCACAGCGGCGGCAACAGCACACAGTATGACCAGCGCACGCTGGATGTGTTTTTGCAGACCTACCGCGCTTGGAAAGCAGGCGCGCCGATACCCACGCAGATTGATCTTTCGCGCGGTTATTGACGCGTGAAAAATCCCTGTATTTTGTAACCGCTACAGCATTGCAAAACGCACGCCCCTGTGGTACACTGTGCCTGTATTCACTTTGTTTAACAGGAACACATCGCGTCGCGGGCATCTCGCGGACGCTTGGAAACGGGAGGAACCAATATGGGGATTTTTGGCCGCTTTGCCAAGATGACAGAAGCCAAAATCAACGAAGCGCTCGACAATGTGGAAAATCCGATCGAAATGTGCAACCAGCACTTACGTGATATGGAAGAAAAGTTTCGGCAGGCGCAGCTCTCCTCGGCGCAGGTAATCGGCAATGCGCACCGCGTAGAGGACGACTTGAACGCCGCCAAACAGGAATCTACCGAATGGGATGAAAAAGTTCGGCTTGCGGTTTCCAAAGGAAACGACGATCTGGCCAAACGGGCCATTGCCCGCAAGCACGAGATTGACACCCGCGTGCAGACATTGTCCGCCAGCTACGAAACCGCGCACGCACAGGCGGAAAAACTCAAAGAGACGCTGACCGAACTGCGTGACGAAATCGATACCACCCGCCGCAAACGCGACGAGTTGGAAGCGCGCTACAAAACGGCGGAGGCCTCCCAGAAAGTCAATGAAATCGTCGCCAATGTCTCCACAAAGAAAAACGACATCAACATGGATGACATCGAGCGCAAAATTGCGCGCAAAGAGGCGATGGCCGAAGGGCTGGGCGAACTTGCCGACATGAAAAAGGATAATCTGGACGACGCATTCAAAAAGCTTGAGGGCGACATCGATCTGGACGCCGAGCTTGCCAAATATAAGCAACAAAATCCATAAGGCGGCGTATTTTATATGAAACACAAATGGTTGCGCACGTTCTGTGCGCTTGCGGCGGCACTGGTGCTTTGCGTTGGTATCGGCATTGCATCCCCGCTGGTGGCGGATGCACGCGGCAGCGGCGGCACATACACTTCACCGAAAAGCGGCTATAGGACCGGCGGCTACACCACCCCCAAAAGTGGTGGCAGCACTGGCGGCAGCTTTTTCGGTGGCAGTACCGGCGGCAGTTTTTTCAGCGGCAGCACCGGCAGATCCTCCAACCACTTCTTTTTCTTTCCCTCATTTTTTCATTTTGGAGGATACGGCACTGGATTCAGTGCGCTGCATATTCTACGCTACATCATCATCGCAATCGTCATCATTCTCATTATCCGCTGGATTATTCGCCGTAGGCGGCGTTTTTAGCAGACCGCACAGCCAACAACTTTTATCCGACCGCACGAAAACGCGGCCGGTTTTTTATTACGGCTGCCGTACAACAGGGAGGAAATTCCTATGAACCAAAGCGAAAAAGCGCAATTGGCGAAGCTGGAGGCACTCTACGCAGACACGGTTTTCGCGCTGGAGGGGCTTGACGGATTTGTGGAAAAAAGCACCCTGCACCGACGCACATTCGTGCGTGGGCTGCCCGCACTTCGGGAGATCATTGATCTATCCAAGCGCGTGGAGGAAGACACCTCCGGCGGTTTTTTTGACAAACTGCGCGGTGCGGGAAAAGAGGCCGAGCGCAAACTGCTGGCGGGCATGGAAGAAGGACGCCGCACCTTTGAGCAGATGACATTCTGCAAGGATTGTGTCTGTTTTAAATGTCCGCGCGAGTGCGAGATGGAGGGCTGCGACCGCTGTGAGCCGGGCTGCGGCAGCCACATCGTTCATTGTGACAATCAGACGGTAACCGTCTACAGGTTTGCCAACAAAATCATCCCGCTTACCGAAAATCGCACCGGCATGACAAAGGACCATCGGGTGCTTGCGTTGGTGTTGGACAAAAAATACAAGCAGCTGTTCCTTGTTCTGGAAGATGGCGCGGAAAAATTAGTGCTTTATTACTATCCCAATCCATCGGGCGACACCTACGGGGAAATCACCGACATGGAAGATTTGGATTTTGCCATCCAAGCCTTTGAGGCGGGTACAACCGGTTCCTGAGCTCAAATAGGGCTAAGGTTGATATACCCACGCACAGCCTGAAACGGGCATTTTTGCCTGCATTTTGCAGCGGCTGCATCCATCTTTTATTGTGCCTGTCAAGATTCCGGAGCGGGTGGAATCTCCAAAAACTGTGCATCCTTGTTTTCGTCAATCGTGCGGCGCATAAACCATTCATTGGTAAACAGTACAACCTGCCGCCCGAATGCGTCCTGCACCACCAGCGCGTCATTTGTGTAGCCGATACGCTCAGTGGTAAATTTGGCAGGCATCACCCAACGTGCATACCCGTAAGGCAGCTGCTCCATACGGACATCTACCTTGTATTCGTTTTTCAATCTGTATTCCAGCACTTCGAGCTGGAGTACGCCGACCACGCCGACAATCAGTGACTCATACCCGGCAAACGGCTGTTTGAACAGCTGGATGGCGCCTTCCTCGGCAATCTGCTCCACACCCTTCAAAAACTGTTTGCGCTTCATCGCATCGATGATGGTCACGCTGGCAAAATGCTCCGCCGGAAACATCGGGATGCCTTCAAACTGGAACGTTTTCCCCGGTGGGCAGAGCGTGTCTCCAATATTGAAAATGCCCGGATCGAACACGCCGATGATATCGCCCGCATAGGCTTCCTCGACGATATTGCGATCCTGCGCGAGAAACTGCTGCGGCTGGGACAATCGGATGTTTTTTCTGGCGCGCACTTGATAGACGGTCATCTCTTTTTCAAACTTGCCCGAACAAATGCGGATGAATGCAATGCGGTCGCGGTGCGCGGGGTTCATGTTGGCTTGTATTTTAAAAACGAATCCCGAAAACGCCGCCTGTGTCGGCTCCACCTCGCCACCCGATGTTTTATGCGATGCAGGCATCGGCGCGTAGGAAAGGAAATCCTCCAGAAACGGCTGCACGCCGAAATTGGTCATGGCACTGCCGAAATACATCGGTGTCAGTTCGCCCTTTTGTACCTTTTCCAAATCAAACGCATCACCCGCCGTATCCAGCAGCTCGATGTCTTCGCAAAGCTGCTCATACAGCTTATCTCCCAGCAACTCCCGGAATTTGGGGTCGTCCACCGCACCGATGTTCGCCGCGACCATCCTTTGACCGTGCCCCTCGCTTGTGAACAATTCAATTTGTTTTTTCGCGCGGTTATACACGCCTTTAAAATCCGTTCCGGAGCCGATGGGCCAGTTCATCGGGCAAGAGCGGATACCCAGCACCTGCTCCAATTCTTCCATTAACTCAAACGGGTCCTTGCTGAACCGGTCCATTTTGTTCACAAAGGTGAAAATGGGAATACCCCGCATCCGGCAGACATGGAACAGCTTGACCGTCTGTGCCTCCACGCCCTTCGCGCCATCAATAAGCATGACAGCGCTATCCGCCGCAACCAGGGTGCGATAGGTGTCTTCACTGAAATCCTGATGCCCCGGAGTATCCAAAATATTAATATGAAAGCCGTCATAATCGAACTGCATCACGCTGGAGGTGACGGAAATCCCTCTCTGCTTTTCGATTTCCATCCAGTCCGATACGGCGTATTTGGCGGCTTTTCGCCCTTTAACAGTACCGGCCAGTCGAATGGCCCCGCCGTAAAGCAACAACTTTTCGGTCAGGGTCGTTTTTCCCGCGTCAGGGTGCGATATAATGGCAAAGGTTCTGCGCCTTTGTATTTTTTTAATCATTTCATCAGTCTGCGGCACAAATATCCACCTTTCAACAGGCATCGCCTGCTATACAATGCAAACAAGTCGCGGGCACCTCTGGAATAGAACATTCCGGCATTCGCGACCGCCTGCACCCAGATGCAGGTCGTCCATAAAAACCAGCTCCGCACGCAGACGTACTAGTTTTTTACGGTATATCAAAAAACCGCGCGTATCTGTTTCCGCGCGGTTTCTTATTATATCATATTTTCCATGCGTACGCCAGCGCCTTGCCTGCGGAAATTTAAGATTTCTCTGAAAGGATTTTGTTTTCCCTACAAGTACGTAAGGCAGTCCATCTTATCCCACCGTTTTCATCGTTTCCCGTTCCACGCCCGGCTCTCAGGCAGATACGGCTCATTTCCAAATGGAGGCGAATAGCGAAAACAGGAGAGGGGCGCAAATCACTGTGATGATGCCCGCCACGCAAATGGACAAACTGCTCATCGCCCCTTCGTCTTCACCAAGTTCCAATGCTTTGGATGTCCCAACCGCGTGGGAGGCGGTGCCCAGCGCCAGCCCGACCGCCACGCGGTTTTTCACCCGGAGCAGTTTGAACACCTGCGGGCCAAGCACCGCGCCGAAAATTCCAGACAGCAGCGTTGCCACCACCGTAACAGCCTGAATGCCGTGCATGTCCTGCGTGATGCCGATGGCAATTGCCGTCGTGACCGATTTTGCCATCAGCGACTGAATTAATATCTTGTCCATGCCAAAAACTTTGCAGAGAATATACACCGAAGACATGGACGCCACCGAGCCAATCGAAATGCTCACCAGAATGACCGGCGCGTATCTTTTAATCAATTTCAACTGGTCGTACAACGGCACTGCCAGCACAACAGTCGCGGGCGTCAGCAGCAGGGTGATGAACTGTCCGCCTGCCATGTAGTCTTTGTAGCTGATATGGAAAATCATCACCACTGCACAAACAATGACAATCGCCAGCAGCAACGGATTTAAAATGGTCAGACGTGTTTTTCGATAAATCACCAGCCCAACCGCATAGGCCGCGATAGAAAGCGTAATACTGAAAAGGGGGCTGGATACGATTGTTTCCATCATAGCGCAGCATCTCCTTTCGCTTCAGGCTCGCCTGCATCCGGCAAAGGCGGCGCAGGCGGCAGTGGGGATGGCCTGCGCGGCGATTGCGGCGGCACAGTTGGATCAGCCGGGGGAACCGGAGGCTGTGCAGCAGGGTCCTTGGGCGGCACCGCTTTCCCGCCATTCCTATTGAACAGCTTCATCATCCAGTTGGAAAAGACGCCTGTGACCGACAGCACAATGATGGTTGTCAGCAGGATGACCAGCAGGTACGGAACCAGCACATTTTTGATGGTGTTGAAATTGGCAACAATAGCAACACCGCTGGGAATGAAAAAAAACGCCATGTTGCCAATCAAAAACCTGCTGACACGGCGTATCTGCTGCTTCTTGATGACCTTGAAATAGAGAAGCAGAAACAGGATGATCATTCCAAATACGTTGCCGGGAACAGGCAGGTGTGTCACCACGCTAAGCACCTGTCCGGCCACGCAGATAGCGAAAACAATGCCGCACTGCGCTAAAATTTTCATGAAAAAGGCCTCCGCATCCCGAACTCGCCTGGATGCGGGTCGGGTCAAAATCGGGCGGCGCCTAACTCGCACCGCACCCGCTCATGGGCGGCGATACGAATCGTACCGCCGCCCATGAATGTGGCTATATTCTACTATTCTTTTAACCCAAATACAAGGATAATGCGCCAACTTGACAAGGGTGTGTGGGATTTTCTCTTATTCCCATAAACTTATCGTTACTCTCATCCGTTTTTTTGTATGTATTTTTACCAATTTGCAGCCAGCTTTTTTATAAACTCTACACAAGAAAGCAGGCGCACTTACGAACCCGCATTTTCCTCGGCGGAAAACGTATTCTCCGCATCCGCCACACTTTCCGCCACATGCTGATGGCTGGCTTCTTTGCTGAATGTGTCCACCTTTGCCACGCTGCGTAAGCCATGGGTCAGGCATCCAGCACCGCCCACACAACCGTCCACGCAGGACATTCCCTCGATAAAGTTTTTACCCAGCTTGCCCTTAGATGCCTTGAGCAGTGCAATCTTGTAGCTTTCCGCGCCGTTGCATATCTCCGGATTCAATACCAGATCAAGGCCTTCGTCCTCCACCACACTGCGCACCGCCTGGGTTACGCCGCCGCTTCTGGCAAACGCGCGGCCAAAGCAGGATGCATCATCAATCGGGTCCTCTTCCAGTTGATCCACCTGCACGTCCATCCCGTCAAACAGAGCTTGCAGTTCTTCAAATGTAAGGACGCTGTCTATTGCACCCTGTGTCTTGGGCAATTGAATCTCCATCTTTTTGGAAATGCAAGGGCCGATAAAGACCACTTTCGCGCCAGGGTCGCTCTGCTTGATGAGCAGCGCAGCCTCCACCATCGGGGAAACATTGTGGGAAATAAACGGCACCAGATCGGGATGGTTCACTTCCACATACCGCACGAAAGACGGGCAGCAAGAGCTGGTAAGGAATCCTTTCTCAGCCAGCTCTTGTGCTTCTTTCTGTGCCACAACATCCGCGCCGAGGGCTGCCTCCACCGAGCGATAGAACCCGAGCTTTCGGATGCCTGCCACCACCTGCCCGATTTTGGCATAAGAGAACTGGGTGACGATAGCCGGCGCAAGCACGGCATAGACATGCACGTCCGGGTTTACCCGCGCCTCGTTTAACAGATGCACCACGTCCAAAATGAACGATTTATCCACCATTGCGCCAAACGGGCATTGGGCAACACAGGTGCCGCAGGATGTGCAGCGATCATAATCGATCATTGCCTTTTTCTGATCGTCAATGGAGATGGCTTTCGCCGCACAACCCGCCACACACGGGCGCTGATGCTCGATAATGGCATGGTAAGGACATGCTTTCATACAGCGTCCGCACTCTTTGCATTTTTCCGGATCAATAACAGCCTTGTGTTTGTCGTAGCTGATTGCATCGAACGGGCAGGCAGCATGGCATTTGTGCGCAAGGCAGCCGCGGCAGGCGTCGGTGACGGAAAACCGCTGTACCGGGCACTCGTCGCACGCACTGTCGATGACGGAAACAATCCCCTGTGTATCCCCGTCGCCCATCGCCGCACGGACACGCTCCTCTACAATAGCACGCTCCCGATAAATGCAGCAGCGCATGGTCGCCTTGGGTCCCGGAATAATGGTACGCGGAATATCGTAGTACCCATCGGCGAGTTTGCCCATGCGCTCCAGACGCACCACCTCACGCAGCACTTTATACTTTAATTCCTGCACATCAGTATCAAATAAAATCAAGAAATTATCCTCCTGCACAACAGCGCGCCACGGCAACCACCCGGTTTTCCGCAGCGCTCTTTTTTAGCAGTACCAGTATAGCAAGTGCAGCAAGTCCCTGTAAAGCGCGCAAATCGAATTTGTCTGCAAAATAATACGGTTTTATTATAATATGGTTTTTTATGTTTCAACCCACATATCCTCTATCTCTTTATCACCCGTTGACAGAACCGGGTACGCGGAGTACGATGGATATGCAATGGAGGATACGCCGATGAATGCTTTAGGGAGATGGATCAAATCCTGCCGGGATCTGCTGTTTTCCGGCGACCTTGTGGACGTGGGATTTCGCTTCGCGATTCTGGGCAAAGGGCTGAGCGGATTGTTTGAAATGATTGGCAGTGCGCTGTTGTTTTTCCTGAATCCCACGCGGATGAACCGGCTGCTCACATTTCTTGCGCATCGTCTGTTCTCCACATGGCCGTGGCAGCCGGTCGCCAATATCCTGCTGCATTTCGGGATGCATTTTTCAACAAACGCGCAAATCTTTGGAATACTGTACCTGCTCTCCCATGGCGTAATTAAGTGTATCCTGATGCTGCTTTTGTGGCGAAAAAAGCCGTGGGCCTATCCGCTCGCCATCCTATCCATTCTGCTGTTTATGGCCTACCAAATCGACCGCATCTGCATCCGCCCCACCGTGATGATGGTCGCACTCACGGTTTTCGACGCTGCCATGATTGGATTAACCGTCGTAGAATACCGCCGGGTAAGACGGCTGTTCCGCGCCAAAAAACGTGAATGCCCCGAAGCGGGGCATTGATCCACTGCTTTATGTGCCGTTATGCTCACGCATCCTGTTTGGCGGAAGCCGCCGCGGCGGCGGTTTTCTTCTGTTTGCGCGCCTCATATTTTGCCTGCTCGTGTGCAAAATCCTTTTTTTCCTGCTCAGTCTGCGGCAACAGCGGCGGCACCGTCACCGGGCGATCACCGTCACCCAGTGCCACGAAAGTGAAATAAGCCGTATTCGTCAATTTGGACTGATGCGTTTTGAAATCCTCCGTGCCCACCACAATGCGCACCTTCATTGACGTGTGCCCTACCCAAACGAGTTTCGACGTCACCGTGACGACTTCTCCGACATGGATAGGATAACGGAACTCAATTTTATCCACCGTCACGGTGGCGACCTCATGCCCGGAATGGCGGCGGCAAGTCAGCGCCCCCGCAATATCCATATAATGCATGAGTTGACCTCCCTGCAAATTGCCCAGCAAATTAGCCTGTGCCGGCAAAATCAATTCCGTCATGATCGCCACGGATTCTTCAGGTGTACGACCGGCCTGCACTACTTTTTTCGGTTCGACAGCAGTATGTTCCATTATATGTCCTCCCTATCCGTCATGCCGGTTTGGAATAACCCACCCGGCGTTCTTTACCCGTGCTTTCGTATGGCTTAAGTATACCAAGATTATATCACTATTGCAAGTTAGAAATACCTCTTATGCAAATTTTACAATTTTCCCCGGGCATTTCTTTCATGTAATTCCTTGCATCTGCACACAGGGGATGCTATAATAAAAAAACACTGAAAAAGTGCCGCCTTTCTTGCTTTTCCACAGTCTGTCGCACATATTAGGGTGCTCAGCCTGTGGTTATCGCCGACTTCGGCAGAAAATGTCGTATGCATTATGCCGACGCTTTTTCGTATTATCTAAACAAAGTGCCAAAAGCAGTAATAGACGTTCGTCCCCACACAGGGCGGCGCAGTTTGTAAATGAGGGATGCAAGTTACATGAAAACTATCATCAATACCCAAAAGCAGGGACTGTATGACCCCGCCTTTGAGCATGACGCCTGCGGCATTGGCCTCTTAGCCAATATAAAAGGAAAGAAATCCAACGAACTGCTCCGCCAGTCGCTTACCGTGCTGTGCAACCTCGCCCATCGCGGCGGGGTAGGCAGCGAACCGAACTCCGGTGACGGCGCAGGCGTTTTGCTTCAAATCCCGCACGCGTTCTTTCAGAAAGTCTGCACAGGCTTTGGCCTGCCGGCAGCGGGTGATTACGGCGTGGGCATGTTTTTCCTGCCGCGTGACGTAGAAACGCAAAAAGGCATCGCAGAACGCTTCAAAGCGATTACGGCGGACGAGGGACTTGAGCTGCTTGGCTGGCGCGACGTGCCGGTCGACCCTTCTTCTCTCGGCGAGACTGCCGTGGCAAGTATGCCGTTCATTCGGCAGGTCTTCGTAGCGCGCGGCAAGATTGCCGCGGGCGCAGCATTGGAGCGGGCGCTCTACATCGCCCGCCGCCGCCTGGAAAAAGACGTCGCATCCGCTTATCCCGGACAAGGCTTCTATGTAGCCAGCTTTTCGGCACAAACCATCGTTTATAAAGGGATGCTCACACCCGAACAGGTGGGCGCATTTTACCCCGACCTGCACGACGACGCGATAGAGACCGCCATTGCGCTTGTCCATTCGCGCTACAGCACCAACACATTCCCCAGCTGGAACCGTGCGCACCCCAATCGTTACCTCATTCATAACGGTGAAATCAACACGCTCTGCGGCAATGTCAACTTCATGAACGCACGTGAATCGATGTTGAAATCGGATGCGTTCGGCGCTGCGCTGCCAAAAGTGCTGCCGGTGATTAACCCCGATGGCAGTGACTCCGCGATGTTCGACAACACCGTCGAGTTTCTGCACATGACGGGAATGCCGCTGCACCGCATCATGATGTTGATGATTCCTGAGCCATGGGACGGGCATGAGAGCATGAGCGCCGAGAGAAAGGCGTTCTATGAATACCAGAGCTGTCTGATGGAACCATGGGACGGTCCGGTTGCCATGGGCTTCACCGACGGCGTGCGAGTAGGTGCGGTGCTTGACCGAAACGGCCTGCGTCCGGCGCGTTATACGGTAACCACCGATGATCTCATCGTGCTTTCCTCTGAAACCGGCGTGCTGGACATCCCGCCCGAAAAGGTGGTCAAGAAAGAACGCCTGCATCCCGGCCGGATGCTGCTTATCGACACCAAGCAGGGCCGCATCCTCACCAACGAGGAAATTAAAGAGGAAGCCGCACACGAAAAACCCTATGCGGAGATTCTGGAACAAAACCTTGTCCGCCAGACTGCGCTGCCAAAAGCAAACGCGGCCCCACAGGCACTGAAATTTCCGCTCGAACAGCTGCAAAAAGCGTTCGGCTACACATATGAAGACCTGCGCGCCATCCTCACCCCGCTCGCGCGGGACGGCGCCGACCCCGTGGGCGCCATGGGCAACGATATTCCGCTGGCGGTGCTTTCCGAACGCCCCCAGCTTTTATATGAATACTTCAAACAACTGTTCGCACAGGTAACAAATCCGCCGATCGACGCGCTGCGCGAGGCGGTCATCACCTCCTCCAAGGTGCTGCTCGGCTCGGAGGGCAACCTGCTCCGCCCCACGCCGGAAAGCGCCAGACAGGTGCAGCTCAATTCCCCATTCATCGACAACGCCACGCTGGCCTCCCTGCGGGAACTGTCGGTCAACGGGCTACGGGCGGTCACGCTTCCCATCCTGTTCCACGCGGCAGAAGGCGGCGCGGGTTTGAAAAAAGCGATGGACTCTTTGTTTGAGGTCGCAAAGGACGCCGTGCAAAAGGGTGTAAACATCTTAATCCTCAGCGACCGCGGCGTGGACAAGAAACACGCGGCGATTCCCGCATTGCTGGCTGTTGCCGGCCTGCACCACTTCCTCGTGCGTGAAAAACTGCGCTGCAACACGAGTATTGTGCTGGAATCGGGCGAGCCGCGCGAAGTGCATCATTTTGCCACGCTGCTCGGCTACGGCGTATCCGCCGTCAACCCATACCTGGCTCTTGAATCGGTTGCACATCTGGTGGAAACCGGCTTCCTTACCGGCAAAACGGCGGAAGAGGCACAGGCGAAATACCTCAAGGGCATCACCAAAGGCGTTATCAAGGTGCTTTCCAAGATGGGCATCTCCACCATCCAGAGCTATCAGGGCGCACAGATTTTTGAGGCGCTCGGGTTGGAAAAACCGTTTATTGACCACTATTTCACCGGCACCCCCTCCCGCATCGGCGGGATTGGTCTGAACGGTGTTGCGGTCGAAGCGGCGGCACGCCATGCGGACGGTTTCCCCATCGGCGGCGTACCGGACAATGGACTGGAAAGCGGCGGAAAGTATCAGTATCGCCGCGACGGTGAATACCATCTCTACAATCCCGTGACCATCCACACTTTGCAGGAAGCCTGCCGTTCCGGTGACTTTACTAAATTCAAAGAATATACTGCGCTCATCAACAGCACATCCGAGCAGCTTTGCACCCTGCGCGGCTTGCTCAAGTTCAAATCCGGCAAACCGGTGCCGCTGGATGAAGTGGAAACGGTGGACTCCCTCTGTGCCCGTTTTAAGACCGGCGCGATGTCCTTCGGCTCCATCAGCCAGGAAGCGCACGAGGCCATGGCCATCGCCATGAACCGCATCGGCGGCAAAAGCAACACCGGCGAGGGCGGCGAAGACCCGGCGCGTTTCATTCCGGACGCAAACGGCGATTCCCGTTGTTCCGCCATCAAACAGGTGGCGTCGGGACGTTTCGGCGTGACCAGCGACTATCTTGTGCACGCTCAGGAAATCCAGATCAAGATGGCACAGGGTGCAAAACCCGGCGAGGGCGGACAGCTGCCCGGCCGCAAGGTCTACCCATGGGTTGCCAAGGTGCGGCATTCCACACCGGGCGTGGGGCTCATCTCCCCGCCCCCGCATCATGACATCTACTCCATCGAGGATCTGAAAGAGCTGATTCACGACCTCAAAAACGCCAGTCCTGCTGCGCGCATCAGTGTCAAACTGGTGTCCGAGACCGGCGTGGGCACGGTGGCCGCGGGTGTTGCCAAGGCGCTGGCCGACGTCATCCTCATCAGCGGTTATGACGGCGGCACCGGCGCATCGCCCCGCACCAGCACCCGCCACGCAGGCTTGCCGTGGGAGCTAGGTCTTGCTGAGACCCATCAGACTCTGGTACTCAACAACCTGCGCAGCCGTGTGGTGGTGGAAGCTGACGGCAAGCTGATGACCGGGCGGGATGTTGCGATTGCGGCGCTACTCGGTGCAGAGGAATTTGGATTTGCCACCGCGCCGCTGGTCACGCTCGGCTGCGTGATGATGCGCGTGTGCAACCTGGATACCTGCCCTGTTGGCGTCGCCACCCAAAACCCCCGCCTGCGCGCAAAATTCAAAGGCGACCCGCAGCATGTAGTCAACTTCATGCGTTTCATCGCCGAAGATTTGCGCGAGGTCATGGCCTCCCTCGGTTTCCGTACCATTGAGGAAATGGTCGGGCGCACCGACATGCTCACGGTCGATCAGACCCGCGGCAACTGGAAGACCCAAAATCTTGACTTTGACGCCATCCTGTTCCACCCCAAGGTGAACGGTGATGTGGACGTTTATCATACCATGAATCAGGACCACGGCCTGGATGAATCGCTCGACCGGCAAAAGCTGCTGGCAATCTGCGCACCCGCCATCCAAAATGGCGAAAAAGTGGAGGCGGATGTGGATATCCGCAACACTGACCGCGCAGCCTGCACCATCCTCGGCAGCGAAATTACCAAAGCGCACGGCGGCGAGGGACTCCCGGATGACACCGTCACCCTGCACCTGCACGGTACCACCGGACTAAGTTTCGGCGCATTCACCCCGCATGGCGTCACGCTTGATTTGGAGGGCGACGCGAACGATTATATCGGCAAAGGACTTTCCGGCGGAAAAATAATCGTACACAAGCCTGCGGCCGCAACTTTTATACCGGAAGACAACATCATCATCGGCAACGTGGCATTCTACGGTGCAACCAGCGGCGAAGCCTACATTGGCGGCGTGGCGGGCGAGCGTTTCTGTGTACGCAACAGCGGCGTCACTGCCGTGGTAGAAGCAGTAGGTGACCATGGGTGCGAATATATGACCGGCGGCCATGTGGCCGTGCTGGGCAAAACCGGACGTAACTTCGCGGCAGGCATGTCCGGCGGCGTAGCCTATGTCTATGACGAAGACGGCAGTTTCCCCGTGCGCTGCAACACTGAAATGGTGGAACTTGGCCCGGTGGAAGGCGAGGATGCGGATATCCTGCACACCATGCTGAAAAAACATGCCGCTTACACGGGCAGCACCCGTGCCAACGTCCTCTTAGACGATTGGGACGCGGCACTTGCCAAATTTGTGCGCGTCATGCCGCGCGACTACCAACGCATCCTGCTTGCCATCAAACAGGCACAGGAAGACGGCATGACCGGTGACGACGCGTTGCTCGCGGCTTTTGAAGCCAATTTCAAGGCCCCCGCAAAAGCGGGCGTCAAATAAGGGGGAGTGCATCATGGCCAAACCAACTGGATTTTTAGAATATACACGGGCGCTTTCCCCCGATCGGCCGCCGCTGGAACGCATTAAGGATTGGAAAGAGTTCCACACCGCGTTTTCAGCGGAGAAACAGCAGGTACAGGCCGCGCGCTGCATGGACTGCGGCACCCCGTTCTGTCATTCGGGACTGCTCATCGGCGGGGCGGCATCCGGTTGCCCCATCAACAACCTCATCCCCGAATGGAATGAGCTGGTCTATCGCGGGTTGTGGGAGGAGGCCGCCAAACGGCTGCTCAAAACCAACAACTTTCCCGAGTTTACGGGGCGCGTCTGTCCTGCCCCATGCGAGGGTTCCTGCACATTGGGGCTGATCGACCCCGCAGTTTCCATCAAGGCCGATGAATGTGAAATTATCGACTATGCGTTCGAGCAGGGGTGGATCAAGCCCCAGCCGCCTGAAACGCGCACCGGCAAAAAGGTGGCGGTAATTGGTTCCGGTCCGTCCGGTCTTGCCTGTGCCGCCCAACTCAACTATGCAGGGCACAGTGTTACCGTCTTTGAGCGTGCTGACCGTCCGGGCGGCCTTCTGATGTATGGCATCCCCAACATGAAGCTCGACAAACAGCGGGTGTTACGTCGTGTCAAGCTGATGGAAGACGAGGGCGTAACTTTCAAAACCGGCGTGGAAGTGGGCAAAGACCTCGATGCGCAGTCCCTGCTTGCGGATTTTGACGCAGTGGTGCTATGCACCGGCGCGACCAAGCCGCGCGACCTCTCCGCCGAAGGGCGTGAAGGTGCAGAAGGCATTCACTTCGCGGTGGATTTCCTACATGCCAACACCAAGAGCCTGCTCGACTCCGAGCTTAAAGACGGCAGCTATATTTCCGCCAAGGATAAGCACGTGATCGTCATCGGCGGCGGCGACACCGGCACCGACTGTGTTGCCACCTCTATACGCCATGGCTGCAAGAGCATCGTGCAGTTTGAGATCATGCCTAAACCATCCGCCGACCGCACCGCAGGCAACCCGTGGCCGGAATGGCCGAAAATCTTCCGCACCGATTATGGTCAGGAAGAAGCGGCTGCCGTTTTCGGCGGCGACCCGCGCACCTATGGCGTGATGACCACAAAAGTCGAAACTGATGATGCGGGTCATATCCGCGCGCTGGACACTGTTCAGGTGGAGTGGAAAAAGGACGCCAAAAGCGGGCGGTTCTCCCCCGTACCGGTTTCCGGCAGCGAAAAGACTTGGCAGGCCGACCTTGTGCTGATTGCCATGGGATTCCTCGGACCAGAGCAGGCCTTGCTAGATGATCTTGGAATCGAGCGCACCGCGCGCAGCAATGTCAATGCCTCCGAGGCCGATTATGCAACCAATATCCCGGGCATTTTTGCCGCCGGAGATGCCCGCAGAGGCCAGAGTCTGGTCGTCTGGGGTATCCACGAGGGCCGCGCGGCGGCTGCGGCCTGCGATCATTATTTAACAAATCAATAAACGGTTATCGATAAAACGCAGCAAAAGCAGGAAGCTTGTGCGCAACGCACGAGCTTCCTGCTTTTTGTTGTCCTGCCTATTGCATCTATTTTATTCAACGGCAGAGGGCATCATATCCTCGCAGGTGACATCGGGGTGATGATAGCGCGTCCGTTTCGCCGTAATGTCCTTGTAATTGATGGCTTTCTGGGAACACCACTGAATACACGCCATGCACTGTTCACACGCGTTTCCCCAGCTTGGTTTTCCACCCGTTATCTCAATATTGTCCGACGGACAAATGCGGGCGCAAGTGCCACAGCCCGTACAGTTTGCATTGGCATGGAAATCTGCCGCCATTTTTCCAAACCCGGCGATAATTTCACGGTCTTTTGCTTCCATTTGGCGAAGCAGCCAACTGCCCTTTGGTATGGGCGTGGTCGTTTTCGCTTGCACAGCGGTCGCAATTTTATGTAGCTTTTTCTTTGCTCTTTTGTATATTAACCGTTGCAATCCACTCGGCGACGCGTCATATTTGTTAATGTAATTACCCGGCTCGCGCACAGAAAATCCCGCGTGCAGCGTACCGTCCCTTTCGGCAATGGCCTGTTCGCACTCCGCAAGCGTCATGCCATACGCCCCAGCAAATGAAACGACCGCAAACAGATAGGGAACGTTCTGCACGTTCAGATGGTCAATAAACCGCCGCACGATCGGCGGCACACAAGTAAAATACGTCGGAAATACCAGACCGACGCGGGTATATGGCAGATCAATCGCCCCTTTTTTGACCGCGTCCGCAATGGAAATCAGCTCGGTATCCCCTATCTCTTCGGCAATCTGCCGCGCTGCCGCCAAGTTGTTCCCTGTTCCCGTAAAATAAAAAATTACGTTTTCCACTTATAACTCCCCTGTTTTCAGTTCAAGCTCCTGCCATGTTTGATACGGAAAGGCAATGATTTCAAAACATCGCTATTTTTCTGCCATGATGATCCCATCCAGAATCAAAGAAACCGTGTACCGCACTTCATCCAGTATGGTGGCATAGGAGCCTTCCTCCGACAACGTACAGTCGATCCGGCTGCGGATCGCTTCCGCCACCGTAAGGATGCTTTTTGCCACGCGGTAGGTGTCGCACGCGCGCACCTCGCCGTTCTCTATGCTCTCCTGAAGAATATGGGCCAGCGTCTGTGTCTCCTCTTCCATCAACCGGTCATACATCAGCTGAAACACCGGTGCAATTTTCTGCATACTGTCAATGCTCAGCTGCTTCAAATTGAGCGCATTTTTAATGAACGCCAAGCGCTGGGTTAAATACATTAGAACCTTTGCCTTGCAGCCAAAAGTGCCTTTTACTTTTATCAGCACACCCTGCAGATAGATGCGGGCCTCTTGATAAATGACTTCGGTGTAGATATTTTCCTTGTTTTTGTAGTAATGATACAGCGATGCTTTGTTCAGCCCCACCAGCCTCCCGATATCATCCAAGGTCGTTTTCTCATATCCATATCTTGCAAAACAGTCGCTTGCCGCCCGCAATATTTCATCTTTTCTATTTTGTGCGTCCATGAGCACCTCCACTAAACTAATCTTCAAACATATTATATGATTGTTTGATAAATGTCAATGCCTTTTGCTTCTCTACTCTTGTTTAGAAAAACGTCACATCCAATATTTATCTCTTTGATACGCTTGACAAACTTTACAGATTAGGTATACTTGAAGAGGTACATGCAATAAACAATAAAAAACGATGATATACCGAAAGGGTGAACACGACATGAGTAATAGCATATTTTATCGCTGTTCTAAATGTGGAAACATTGTCGCCTTGGTGAAAAACGGCGGCGGTACATTGGTCTGTTGCGGCGAACAGATGGACAACCTGGTTGCCAACTCCACCGACGCGGCACAGGAAAAACACGTGCCGGTCGTCACACGTGACGGCGACGCGCTGACTGTTAAGGTCGGTTCCGTAGCGCATCCGATGCTGGAGGAACACTTCATCGAGTGGATCGCCATCGTCACCGGTGGCCAAGTCGTCATCAAGTATCTCAAACCCGGAGACGCACCTGAAAAGACCTTTGCAGTCGCCTGCAAAGCCGGTACAGCGTATGCGTACTGCAACCTGCACGGACTCTGGAAAGCAGAATTTTAAGACACAGGAACACCTGAAAGGCACACCCATTCTCACAAAAACAAGGCGGCTGGCAACGGGAATTTTCCTGTTGCCGGCCGCCTTGTTTTCCTTTTAATCTGCGCGTTGTTTCACGCCACAGTCGTTACCAGCAACGCGATGTTCAGCGCCGTCACCACGATTCCAGTCGTCCAAAGCAACACTTTATCGAGCGTAGAATTGGCGTATTTGCCCATTACTTTTTTAGAGGATGTCAAATAAATTTGTGCAAATATGGTGATCGGCAGCTGCACGCTCAGCAGCATTTGGGAATAAATAAGTCCGTCAAACGGCGACTGGATAAAGAAGATAACCGCTACCGCCGCGAGCAAAGTGAGCAGCACACCCGCACGGGTATGACTGTCTTTGATATCATACGGCTCTCCAAAAATGCCTGCAAAAATGCTGCCGCCCGCCATCCCCGCCGTCACGCTGGAGGACAGACCGGCCAACAGCAGCGCGACCGCAAAAATCATCGCCGCACCGCCGCCAAGCAACGGGCGGAGCATCTGCTCAGCCTGCGAAAGCTGCGCCACCTGCACATGGCGGGTAAAAAAGGTGGCCGCCGCTACGATGATCATGGCGCTGTTGATACCCCACCCGATAATCATGGAGAACAGCGTGTCGGCAAATTCATATTTGAGCTGTTTTTTGATGACCACGTCGTCTTCCAAATTCCACTGCCGGCTCTGGATAATCTCCGAATGCAGAAACAAATTGTGCGGCATGACCACCGCGCCCAATACACTCATAATAATGGGCAGCGAGCCGTGCGGAATGACTGGGCGCACCCACGCGACGGCCGCTGTATGCCAATCCACATGCACCAGCGTCAGTTCCAGAACAAACGCGATGCCGATCACTGAGACAAAACCAATAATCCATTTTTCAATGTGACGGTAGGAGTTGGAGAACAGCATCCAGATATCCACCGCCAACACGACCACCGCTCCGATTCGCAGCGGCAGTTTGAACAACATATTCAATGCGATGGCGCCGCCCAGCAGTTCCGCCATGGCTGTGGACACACTGGCCACCACCGCGCTGCCAAGAATAAGCCAGCGCGGTACCGGGCGAACATACTTTGCGGTAGCCTCCGACAAGCATAAGCCGGTCGCAATGCCCAGATGCGCCGCGTTGTGCTGGAGCAGGATGAGCATAATGGTGGACAGCGTAACCATCCAGAGCAATACATACCCGTAGTCCGCGCCTGCCGAAAGGTTGGACGCCCAGTTGCCTGGGTCGATAAACCCGACCGTTACGATAAGCCCAGGCCCTATGTATTTGATAAAATCCAAAGCTGTGTGCTGAGGGTGGTGCGCCTGTTTGGTCTTTTTCGGAAAAAAATTCATGTACGGACCCGCCTTTTGCTGATTTGTGGGAAACACGCTGCCGCTAAAGCAGATTCCTACACTTTTATTATACGGTGCAAAACAGTTTTTTTCCAGCCTTTCACTTTTTTTAGAAAACGCTTTACAAACACTACTAAAACAGTATATTATTAAGTAGGATAATTTATCCGGCTATGCGAATACTATAAAAACCCACGTTCATGTGGGAAATGCATCCGGCAGAGCGGGATATTGTCCGCTTCCTCTCACCTCGATCGATAAAAAGGAGCGTTCTATTATGTGCACCGAAAACCGCAAAATTGTGTTGGTTGGCACAGGGCTCGTGGGCATGAGCTTTGCATATGCCCTGCTCAACCAACATGCGTGTGACGAACTGGTCTTGATTGATATTAACAAACAGCGCGCCGAGGGTGAAGCAATGGACCTTAACCACGGGCTCGCTTTTTCCAACACCAATATGAAAATCTACGCGGGCACCTATGAAGACTGCGCCGATGCCGACATCGTTGCCATTTGCGCGGGCGTGGCACAGAAACCGGGGGAATCCCGGCTTGACCTGCTGCAGCGTAACACCGCCGTTTTCAAGTCTATTGTGGAACCAGTGGCGGCATCTGGTTTTTCGGGTGTGTTCCTCATAGCGACCAACCCGGTCGATATTATGTCGTACATCACCTTCAAACTCTCGGGCTTTTCCAAAGGGCATATCGTAGGTACCGGCACCACGCTGGACACCGCCCGTCTGCGTTACCTCATTGGCGACTATTTCCATGTGGATCCCCGTAACGTGCACGCCTATGTGATGGGGGAACACGGTGACAGTGAATTCGTGCCATGGTCGCAGGCATTTGTCGCCACCAAACCGGTGATGGAACTTTGTCAGGAAAACCATGGGGAAAATTATGAAGCCGGGATGATTCGCATCAGCGAGGAAGTGAAAACCGCCGCTTACCGCATCATCGAGGCTAAAAAGGCGACCTACTACGGCATCGGCATGGCAATGATGCGCGTCTCCCGCGCCATTCTTGGCAACGAAAACAGTGTACTCACAGTCTCCGCACTGCTGGATGGTGAATATGACTGCCCGAATGTATACGCCGGTGTGCCGTCTATCGTCAGCCGGCAAGGGGTAAGCCGTATCATCACCCTCTCGCTCTCGCCCGAAGAGCAAAAACAGTTCCGCGACTCCTGCGCGAAACTGGAAAGCGTGGTCTCCAGCCTGAAAATCTGACGGCATACATCGCCTGCGGGCAACACAAGCCCTGCGGTCTGCCGGGGCCCCGCGTCCGCTCTGTTCTTTCTGCACCAATAAAAATCTCCAGCTGATGAGAATGGTAGACCTACACGGGCATTATCGGTCATGTGCATTGAATTTTGACAAAAAAACTTCCATTTTTAAGCGATATCGCTTATAATAAACATTGACAGGGTTGTAACAATCACCTTGCTTGTGTGTGTATTTAAAATATTGGAGGTAATTTTATGTCTTTGGTTTCCGCAGCAGAAATGACCGCAAAAGCGCTTGCCGGTAAATATGCCGTCGGCCAGTTCAACATCAACAATCTGGAGTGGACAAAATCCGTTCTCCTCACCGCGCAGGAAACGAAATCGCCGGTTATTCTCGGCGTTTCGGAAGGCGCTGGCAAATATATGACCGGTTACAAGACGGTTTCCGCCATGGTCAAAGCCATGATTGATGAGCTTGGCATCACCGTGCCTGTCGCCCTGCACCTTGACCACGGCTCCTATGAAGGTGCCTACAAGTGTATCGAAGCAGGCTTCTCCTCCATCATGTTTGATGGCTCCCATTATCCCATCGACGAGAATGTCGCCAAAACCAAAGAGCTGGTAGCCAAAGCACATGAATTGGGCATTTCCATTGAAGCCGAAGTCGGCGCCATCGGCGGCGAAGAAGACGGCGTAATCGGCGGCGGCGAAGTAGCCGACCCGGCCGAGTGCAAACGCGTCGCCGATCTGGGCGTGGACATCCTTGCTGCCGGCATCGGCAACATCCACGGCGTGTATCCGGCCAACTGGCAGGGCCTGCGTTTCGACGTGCTTGCCAAGATCAAAGAGACCGTCGGCGACAAGCCCCTCGTGCTGCACGGCGGCACCGGCATCCCGGACGACCAGATCAAAAAAGCCATCTCGCTTGGCGTTGCCAAAATCAACGTCAACACTGAGTGCCAGCTGGTGTTTGCGGAAGCAACCCGCAAATACATTGAAGCCGGCAAAGACCAGCAGGGCAAAGGTTTTGACCCCCGCAAACTGCTTGCCCCGGGCGCGGCGGCCATCAGTGCCAAAGTCAAAGAAAAGATTCTGCTTTTCGGCTCCAACGACAAAGCCTAATCAGACATATCCCACATTTATGTGCAAAAGCTTTTCCCTATAAGCACAAAATGATTTCCCATTAAAAAACCGCACCGTCTGAAGCTGTAACTGTCATGCAGTTCTCATCTTCAGGCCGTGCGGTTTTTGTTTTTTATTCACGCTCTGCACAGATACCGTTCCCGCCGCACCTACAGCCGGTCGGCACCCGAATCAAGCATTTCCGTGGCAATATGCTCCGCCAATGCATCCAGCACATTCCCCTTAATCCCGGCGCTGTAGATTTCCTCCACCATGTTGCGGCTCTCCCGCGCTTCCCCGAGCAGCAAGGACGCCTGCTTGATGAGTTCCTTCGCCGCTTTCCGATTGAAAGCCGCACGCGTGCGACCCTTTCCGAGCGCTTCATGATTCAAGAAGCGACGCATATGTATATGGCGATACCCCTCCACCGGGTGGAAGCGACAGGAGGTGAAAAAGGCCACTGAAAGTCCCGGCACCAGCAGATGCTCCGGCCGGTCCTGCGGAAACAACGCGCACGGGCAGGATACCACGTCTTGCCCGGCTTTCAGCGCCGCATCCCGCAGACGGCTCAACAGCAGTTTGCCCACGCCATACTCATCTTCCAATATATATACATTTGAAAATTGCGCCGCTGCCTGTGCACAGAAGTTTTCGATGCCGTCCGGCGTCACCGCCGTAAGAGAGCATACAGTCTCTACGCCCTTCCGGTGAGTCTGTGGAAACAGGCGGTGTGCCAGACGCGCTGCACTCCCATCCATTTTCTGCAAATCCAGGCATTCAAGCGCCAATCGTGTATTGTCGGTGAGCAGATTGCCCGCCGCCGTCAAAAAACGATTGGCGCGGTCCTCTGCTGCAAGCTGCCTGGCATGGAAAAGCAGTACCTGCGCACGGTGCGGCGCCAGCACTTCCACATCCAGGCAATCGTCCATGCCAACCATATGCTCCCCAATGCCCGGGCAGGCGGGGGAATATCCGCCAAAGCGCACACCATCCAGCACACAGGCGCGCAGACCGGACACACGCAGACCGTCCAGGCAGTCCGCATCACACGCGTTGCAGATGGTCTCCAGTTCCTCCCCCGCCTTTTCCAGCGCCGCGCCAATCTTTTGCATCAGCGCCGTCTTCATGCCCGATGTTCCTCCCGCGAGGATATACGCCCGCCAACCGTTCTGCACGTCATAAAGCCCCTCTGTATGCGATGCGTCTCCGGCCAACAGACCGGGACGCCGGAAAAACCGGGAAACCCTTCCGCTTTTCTGCACAAAAATCCCCTCCCGTTTTTTAGATGACAACATGCCATCTTATGCCGGGAGGGGAAAAAGCGTTCCGCGCCTGCTCTTTTATTCGTCAATAGGTGTATGCGTACAGATCTCCCGTATCTTCTCCCGCAGTGCCAGAAAATCTTTGAACGCTTCCGGCTTCTGGTGCGGATTGCGCAACAGCGCTGCGGGATGCAGCGTCGCCATCATCAGGATATTGCCGCGCTGGAACCACTGCCCGTGCTCTTTGGTGATTTTCAAATCGGGTTTCATCAGCTTCATGCCGGCAATGCGCCCCACACAGACAATGATTTTCGGTGCAAGCAGCTTGGTCTGTGCCCGCAGCCATGGCAGGCAGGCCTCCTGCTCTTCCGGCAACGGGTCGCGGTTCTGCGGCGGGCGGCATTTGACGATATTGGCGATATAGATTTTACTGCGATCCAGCCCTACCGCTACCAGCATTTTATCCAGCAGCTGCCCTGCGCGCCCCACAAACGGCTCGCCTTTCAAGTCCTCCTGCTGCCCCGGTCCTTCGCCGATAAACAGCACCTCGGTCTCGCGGTTCCCCACCCCGAATACCACTTGGGTGCGCCCTGCGGCAAGCCCGCAGGCTGTGCAGGATTTGCATGTGGCCTCAAGGTTGTACCAACTTTCCGGCATTTTTCATCTCTCCTGTTCCGCCCGCTGGCGGCTACTTTCCACTTGATTATACCACACCGCCGCCGCCTTTTCCCGCTTTTATTGATTTATGGCGGTAATTGGTTTATACTTTACTGTGGCTTTGAAAATAATGTATCGTTATATAACGGAGGGAATCAAACGTGTTTGAAAACATGATCGAACAGCTGAAATCCGGCGAGAAACGCAAACTGGTCTTTACCGAAGGAACCGACCCACGCATTCTGGAGGCCGCCAGCCGCCTGTATCGGCACGGCCTCCTCACACCGGTGCTGCTCGGCAACGCCGATGAAATTAAAACCATCGCGGCCGCAACCGGGCAACCCATCGACGGGTGCGAGATCGTCAATCCGCTCGACTATCCCGACATTGAGGCGATGGTCACCAAAATGGTAGAACTCCGCAAAGGAAAGATGACCGCCGACGACTGCCGCAAGGCACTCAAAAAAGGCAACTATTTCGGCACCATGCTGGTGAAGATGGGCGGCGCGGACGGCCTGCTTGGCGGCGCAACCTATTCCACGGCCGACACCGTGCGTCCGGCGCTCCAAATCATCAAATGCAAACCGGGCAGTAAGATCGTTTCCAGCTGCTTCATCATGCGTCGCGCGACCGACCGTGGCGAAGAGCTGTATGTAATGGCCGACTGCGCCATCAACTTGGACCCCAGCGAGGATGAATTAGTCGAAATCGTGCTGGAGACCGCACGCACTGCCAGACTGTTCGGCATCGAGCCGAAAGTCGCGCTGCTTTCCTACAGCACGCTCGGCTCCGGCAAAGGTGAAACCGTGGATAAGGTACGCAAAGCAGCCGATCGCCTCAAGGCCATGCAGCTTGATTTCCCGGTGGAGGGTGAGCTGCAGTTCGACGCAGCGTTCTCTCCGGTCGTCGCCAAAACCAAAGCGCCGGATTCCCACGTGGCAGGCCAGGCAAACACCTTTATTTTCCCGAACATCAACGCCGGGAACATTGGCTACAAAATTGCACAGCGTTTGGGCGGCTTTGAAGCATTCGGCCCCATCCTGCAAGGCCTCAACGCCCCCATTAACGACCTTTCGCGCGGATGCAATGCCGACGAAGTTTACAAAATGGCCATTATCACGACCGCGCTCAAATAAGCACCGCTTACATACCGTCTGCGGGCAAGACTTGTGCAACATCCCATTTTATCGTCCGCACTCCCCGTTTTCGACCGGATGCGGCATTGCCCGCCGCCGTGATGCAAAGAGCGGTAGCAGAACAAGGTGAACGAAACCATGGCAAACAAACCGGTAACCATTGAAATATCCGCCCGGCATGTACATCTGTCAGCCGCCGACCTGGCACATCTGTTTGGCGAAGGTTATACCCTCGCCTTCAAACGCGCGCTGGGGCAGCCCGGGCAGTTTCTGTCAGAGGAGCGACTGCATGTAGAAGGCCCCAAAGGCGCATTCGACAGTGTTGCCATCCTAGGCCCGACGCGTGCGTTCACGCAAGTGGAACTATCGTTGAGCGATGCGCGCGTACTCGGCATTGATTTGCCTGTGCGGGCATCCGGCGATGTCAAAGGAAGCGCCGGCATCAAACTGATCGGTCCGAAAGGCGCTCTGGTCCTGAAAGAGGGGGCCATCGCCGCCAAACGGCATCTCCATCTTTCACCAGCGGATGCCACACGCTTTTTATTGCGTGACCGGCAGACCGTATCGGTGCGGGTGGACGGCCCCCGCGCGCTGGTTTTCGACGAGGTGTTGGTGCGCGTCAGCGCCGCGTTTCACACCGTCATGCATATCGATGTAGATGAAGCCAATGCTGCCGGGCTTACCGGTCCCACGGAAGCCAACATCCTGCTCTGACAGTCCAACCAATTACGTTCCTGCATTTCATCCTACCTACGCGCAGCACAATGCCGGCAGCAAATATTTGCTGCCGGCATTGCCTATGGGAATGCGGAAAGAACAGATCGGCCATTTAATGCATAGGCGGTCTTTTCCGAAACTAATTGCCCATGCAATCCGCATCGTTAAAGACTGTCTCAATTACACGGGCGCACGCGGGCGGTGAATACAACCAGCGGTCGATATGGCCGGAGGAAATAAAATAGTCGGGCGGCTCCGGCTTGTACGCGGCGTCGAACGCATCCACGATAATGAGCTTAACCTTCATCTTTTCGGGAATCAGGTTTTTGATGAATACGCTGGCGCTCTGCCCCGGGCGCACATCTTCCCGCGGTTCAGCCAGTCCGGCGAGGTTGGGAGAAAGCTCCACAAACACACCGTAGCTCTCCTGCGAGCGCACGATGCCCGCCACTGTTTCACCGGGCGCAAAGCGGGCGGCATTTTCCTCCCAGGTGCCGAGCAATTCCTTGTGAGAAAGGCAAACACGCCGGTTCTCCTCAAATGATTTGACCACAGCCTTGATGTCCTGCCCCACATGAAACCGGTCACGCGGATGAGAAATGCGGGAAATAGAGATTAAATCGATCGGAATGAGCGACGGAATACCGCACCCGATGTCCACAAATGCCCCAAACGGCTCCAAATGTGTGACCCGCACGTCGATGATGTCTCCCTGTGCCAGGCAACTTATGTAATCTGCCATCGCCTGCTGCTGCGCCGTGCGGCGGGACAGCACAGCCATCTGCTTGCCGTCCGGCTGGCGCTTGATGTCGAGTATTTTGAAACACACCGCTTTGTTCACGCGTGAAATCACGGCAATGTCCCGGGTGGTACCGTCCTCAAGCCCGAGCGCGCCTTCCTGTCTTGGAATAATGCCTTTCATGCAGCCAAGGTCGACGATGAGGTTATGCTCGCTGTCACAGACAAGGGCGCGCGCCTCCAGTATGCGGTCTTCCTCTTTCGCCCGCATGAGCCCGTTTGGCGTGCGCAGTGCCTCGCGGTTTTCCACGGTGTCCAGAAGCCATCCTTCAGGCTTGATGTCAGCCATGCCATGTACCTCCTCTTTTTGCAGTCCTTGTCAATCTATATGCGGCACGCCTAGAATATATTTGCCAAACAGGAACAAAATATTGGCGGGCATGTTTCCGGCGGCGCTTTATCCCAATTGCACATTGCAACAGTTTCAACCTGTATCCAAAATCCGGTGAAACAACATAAAAATAATGCGGGGAGCAAAAAGCCCCCCACATATCCGATGACCTGCAATGATACCACGACCCGCCCGTTTCAGGTGATACACGTTCTTCTTCCTTGTCCTCCACTTAAACTGAAACGCAAGCTATGTCCGCACCCCGGTGCCCCCCATCTGCCGCATGATACCCGCGGCGCGGTCTGCGGCATCCTTGTCCGGCACCTGCACCCGCAGAGCAGTCCCCCCATTTAACGTCTCGGTATCGGGATGCTCCCCTGCCGTATTTGGTGTGCCCCACACATTATTGAGGGACGGTGGGTAAAGTGAGAAAAAGGCGCCCTGCCCGGTACTCATTCCGGGCGTTCCAAACACCTCGCCGCCCGAAACGTCGTTCCGGTCATTCTTTTGCGGGGGATGCTTTGCAGATGAAAATTGTTGGACCCGCGCGTGTGGAATGGCATGGCTGATATGTTCCATGGCAAGTTCCGCCGCATCCTTGGAATCAAAAACCGCATACACAAACATGGCGTTTCTCCTTCATGGCTTCTTGTCCTCCGTCGACTTATCCTCTTAGACATAGTATGGACAGACCCACGCCGTCCATACGCAAATATTTGCCCGCCGCAACAAAACCATGTTATAATATGAATACGCGCAAACCGAGGAAACCGCTGATGGATGTGGCGCGCTTGCCCACCCCACTGCGGTCTCCCAAAAACGGAGGACAGGCAATGGATGTGCGGGTCGGTGATACTGTTGTTCTCAAAAAACCACATCCCTGCGGCGGCAACCGTTTTCTTATCCTGCGCACCGGCGTAGATTTTAAGCTGCGCTGCACACAATGCGGGCATGAGATCATGGTGCCGCGCGTAAAAATTGAAAAAAGCATCCGCGCGGTGGAACACGCAGGGTCATGAGGTTTCCACACGCACGGCATTTTGGTGGAATAAGCAAACATGTTTGAACAATTAGAAGATACTTGCAGCCGCTATGCGGAAATTGCGGCACGTCTGTCTCAGCCGGACGTGCTGACAGACCGCGACGCATATGCCAAGCTGATGAAAGAGCACAAACAGCTCACACCGCTGGTGGAAACTTACCGCGCCTATCAGCGCGTTTTGGCCGATGAATCGGAAGCTCGGGAATTGCTTGAAAGCGGCGATGCGGAACTGCACACGCTGGCCAACGAGGCATTATCTGCCGCGCGCGCCGAAAAAGAACGCTTTGAAAAGGATTTGCAGCTGCTGCTTTTGCCCCGTAATCCCAATGATGAGAAAAATGTCATCATTGAAATCCGCGCAGGCGCGGGCGGCGAAGAAGCGGCGCTGTTTGCCGCCGACCTGTTCCGCATGTACACCATGTACGCGGAGCGGCGCGGCTGGAAAACCGAAACGCTCAACCAAAACGAAACCGAACTCGGCGGTATGAAGGAGATCAGCTTCATGCTGGAGGGCGACGGCGCTTACAGCCGCTTAAAATTTGAAAGCGGCGTACACCGCGTACAGCGCGTCCCCGAAACTGAAGCGGGCGGGCGCATCCATACCTCTACCGTCACGGTGGCAGTGCTGCCGGAAGCGGAAGACGTAGAAGTGGACATCGCCCCCGACGATCTGCGCATTGATACATTCCGCAGCAGCGGTGCGGGTGGACAGCACATCAACAAGACCGAATCTGCCATCCGCATCACCCATCTGCCCACCGGACTGGTAGTGGAATGTCAGGACGAACGCAGCCAATATAAGAACCGTGACCGCGCTATGAAAATTCTGCGCTCCCGTCTGCTTGACCGGGCGCAAAGCGCGCAGGCGGAACAAATCGCCGCAGACCGCCGCACGCAAGTGGGTACAGGCGACCGCAGTGAACGTATCCGCACCTATAATTTCCCGCAGGGCCGCGTGACCGACCACCGCATCGGGCTGACCATCTATCGGCTGGACGCCGTGCTCTCCGGTGCGCTCGACGAGGTCATCGACCCGCTCATCACCGCCGACCAGGCGGAAAAACTGAAAGCCGGTGAAGCCGTTTAAACGGCGTATCGATATGCAGACCCTAAACTTGAAGACCGAACCGACCCACCCCGACCCATCTGTCTGCGCACGGGCAGGCGAACTGCTGCGGGCAGGCAAACTGGTAGCCATCCCCACCGAGACTGTATACGGCCTTGCCGGCAGTGCGTTGGACGAAAACGCCGTCCGCGCCATTTTTGCTGCCAAGGGCCGTCCGCAAGACAATCCACTCATCGTACATCTTGCCGCACCCGACTGGCTGCCCCGCTATGCCGCCGAAATTCCTGACGCAGCGCATCAACTGGTCGACGCTTTCTGGCCCGGCCCGCTCACTATCGTGCTGCCCAAGCGGGAAATGCTCGCCTCCGCCGTGTCGGCGGGACTATCCACGGTGGGCTTCCGTTGCCCCTCCCATCCGGTGGCACAGGCCGTCATCGAGGCGGCTGGCATTCCATTGGCGGCACCGTCCGCCAACCGCTCCGGCAGCCCCAGCCCTACCACCGCCGCCCATGTGCTGGCTGATTTGGATGGACGCATTGATGCCATAGTGGATGCGGGAACCTGCGCGGTGGGTGTAGAATCCACAGTGGTCGCACTGCACGGCAATGTGCCGCACATCCTCCGCCCCGGCGGCATAACCCCCGCCCAGCTCAAAGCCGTACTGGGCGCGGTGGAGATTGACCCCGCCGTACTGGAAGGGTTATCCGACCACGCGAAGGCTGCTTCACCCGGAATGAAATACAAGCATTACGCGCCTAAAGCCAAAGTGATCATCCTCAAAGGCACGTTGGACACTTTTATCGATTATACCCGTGCGCACACGGCGAACGGCACGTTTGCCCTTTGCTTTGACGGCGAGCAGACGCGCATCGGACTTCCCTGCGTCACTTACGGCAAGGCTGACGATTCTGCCGCGCAGGCGCGGGAACTGTTCGCCGCACTGCGCGCAGTGGATGAACAAGGCGCACAGGTTGTTTATGCGCGCTGCCCGGCAGAAACCGACATGGGGCTGGCGGTCTATAACCGCTTGCTGCGGGCGGCGGGTTTTTCCGTCATTAAGCTCTATTGAAAGGACCATACTATGGTGATTCTGGGTCTCACCGGACCAACCGGCGCAGGCAAAGGAGTGGTTTCCCACGCACTGGCAGAAAAGGGCTTTGCAGTGGTGGATGCCGACCGCGTGGCACATGACGTCATGGCACCCGGCACCCCTTGCGTTGCCGCCATCGCGGATGCGTTCGGCACAGATGTCCTGTGCCCGGACGGTGCACTTGACCGCAAAGCGCTGGGGGCGCTTGTTTTTTCTGACCCCGAAAAACTGAATCGGCTCAATGCACTCTCCCATCCCCCGATTCTCGCACAGATCCGCGCGGAACTCGACGTGTTCGCGGCACAAAGTTTTCCCGCCGCGGTGCTGGACGCGCCCACGTTGTTTGAAAGCGGGGCGGAGCAATTCTGCGATTATGTGGCGGTGGTCACCGCAGATGAGGATATCCGCCTTTCCCGTATTATGGAACGCGATGGACTGGACAAATCCCTTGCACTCCGACGCATCCGTGCACAGCCTGCCATGTCATTCTATACTGCACGTGCTGATTTTATCCTGATAAACAATGGGAACACCGCCGACTTGCAGGCTGAGATAGATGAACTGGCGGCACGTCTGCTGTCAGAGAGCCATGCGGAGGGGCAGTCATGCGCAGAAAAGTGAGGATTCGTTCCACAGTCCTGGCGCTGTTGGTACTTGTGCTCTGTGCGGCGCTGCTCTGGCAGTTTGTTTTTAAAGAACGCTATATGAAGCTGGCATATCCCCAAAAATATGCCGCCTATGTACGAACTTACGCGGCACAGAGCAATCTGGACCCTTATCTGGTGTTTGCCGTGGTCCGCACGGAAAGTGGTTTTAATCCGCGTGCAGTCTCCAACATCGGCGCGCTGGGACTAATGCAACTCACGCCGGACACATTCACGTGGGCGCAGAGCAAAACCCCTGAAGAAGAATTTCTGGCAAAAGAGCAGCTTTACGACCCGCAGACCAACATTCATTATGGCACCGTCGTGCTCTCGGCACTGGTGCGCGAATTTGGGCGAGAAGACACGGCGCTTGCCGCTTATCACGCGGGACGCACACAGGTAAAAAACTGGCTGTTGGATATGCGCTATTCCCATGACGGGCGCACGCTATACCACATTCCTTTTTCCGATACCCGTGCCTATGTGAAGCGCGTACTGGCCACCAAGGCCATGTACCATGAACTTTATCCATCCTGACGATGCCGGCTTTCCCATAAAAACACAGTCTGGATTTTTTATCCGTTTACTCGTATAATAGTACCACTGAACCATTCAAAAAAAGGGAGCAACGATATGGCTGAACAAGAAAAATCAGAAATCCAAAAATTAAAGGACACTTTGTTCTACGAACAAAAGAACGGAGCAAAGACCTATACTGCCGCGCAGACTAAACAGGCGGACGCGTACTGTGAAGCGTACAAAAGCTTTTTAGATGAAGCAAAAATGGAGCGTGAAGCAGTCACCTATGCCGTCCGCACAGCGCAAACCAAAGGGTTTGTCGCATTCGAAAAAGGAAAACAGTACCAACCCGGCGACAAGGTCTACACAGTCAACCGCGGCAAAGCCGCTATTTTTGCTGTTTTCGGCACCAAACCCATGGCGGAAGGTGTGCGTATGACCGCCGCACACATTGATTCCCCGCGGCTCGACCTCAAGCAAAGCCCGCTCTATGAAGACAACGACATCGCACTGTTCAAAACACACTATTACGGCGGTATCAAGAAATACCAGTGGACGACCATTCCGCTCGCCCTCCACGGCGTGCTGGTGAAAAAGGACGGGACTGTGCTGCATGTGCGCATCGGTGAGGACGCCGGCGATCCCCTTTTCTGCGTGACCGACCTGCTGCCCCATCTGGCCAAAGAACAGATGAAGAAACCGATGACGGCGTTTGACGCGGAGAAGCTCAATGTTATCATCGGCAGCCGCCCGTTCAAGGACGACAAAGAAAGCGACCTGGTCAAACTGAACATCCTGCATCTGCTCAACGAGAAATACGGCGTAACCGAGGCCGATTTTCTCTCTGCGGAGTTGGCAATGGTACCCGCGTTTAAAGCGGCGGACATCGGGTTCGACCGCAGCATGATTGGCTCGTACGGGCATGATGACCGCGTCTGCGCCTATACCTCCTTCACTGCCCTGCTGGACACGGATCTGCCGGCCTATACCAGCGTGTGCGTGCTGGCGGACAAAGAGGAGATTGGCAGCGAAGGCAGCACCGGCCTCCAATCGGCTTTCCTCGCCTATTTCATTGCCGACCTTGCCAAGCCGTACGGTCTGGATGGCCGTGATGTGCTGACGGCTTCCAAATGCCTGTCTGCCGATGTGAACGCGGCGTTCGACCCGACTTATCCTGAAGTGATGGAAAAGAAAAATGCCAGCTTTATCAACCACGGTGTGGTTCTGTCCAAATTCACCGGACACGGCGGCAAATATGACACCAACGATGCATCCGCAGAATTCACTGCTGAGGTCATCCGCCTGCTGGATAACAACGATATTATCTGGCATATGGCGGAACTGGGCAAAGTCGATGAGGGCGGCGGCGGCACCGTCGCCAAATATATCGGCGACCTGAATGTGGATGTCATCGATGTGGGGGTACCTGTGCTGTCCATGCACGCCCCATTTGAACTCGTGTCTAAAATCGACGTATACGAAACGTATAAAGCGTTCGTGGCATTTTTCAAAGCAGACGCGCAGGCGTGATTTAAGCAGATTTTCCGTGTCATATCAAAACAACCCGTATTATTTATAAT
>NZ_JBDNLG010000019.1:32848-36907 GCF_047718355.1 Ethanoligenens sp. | reverse complement strand
CAGTCTGCACTATGACTACTACAAGCCAATGAAGGAAGGGAACTACAGTGAAATCAATCAAATGGATTTTAAACACCATAAAAGAGCAGGAAAACGGAGAATGCTCTTGTGTTATTTCTTTGCAATCGACCGAAAAAGCAAGACGGTTCCATCAAAGCTTTCCTGATTATAAGCCGACTCCTTTGATTTCTTTGAAAAGCCTGGCTCGGCATCTGGGCATTGGCACCATCTCTGTAAAGGATGAGTCCAAACGGTTTGGACTCAACGCGTTTAAAGTCCTTGGCGCAACTTACGCAATGGGAAATTATTTGGCCAAGCGTATGCGCACCTCAATTGATGAATTGCCGTTTTCACGTATGGTTTCCGATGAAACACGACAAAGAATCGGCAATGTTCTGTTTTACGCCGCTACGGATGGTAATCACGGAAGAGCCGTCGCTTGGACTGCCCAACAGCTAAAGCAGCCCGCAGTCATCTACATGCCCAAAGGCTCTTCCCAAAAACGACTGCAGAACATTCTGGAAACAGGCGCCAAGGCCAGTATCACCAACTTAAACTACGACGATGCCGTGCGGTTTGCCTCGCAGGAAGCAGAAAAGCACAATGGCATCATCATTCAAGACACCGCATGGAGTGGCTATCAGGAAATTCCAACCCACATCATGCAGGGTTACGCCACACTGGCAGCAGAGGCCATTGAACAAATGGACGCAAAACCCACCCATGTTTTTCTACAGGCAGGCGTAGGGTCTTTCGCGGGTGCGGTGCAAGGTTACCTCTACGCCCTATATGGCGACGACGCCCCTAAAGTTGTCATTATGGAAGCGGATGCAGCAGACTGCTACTATCGCTCAGCTGTAAAGGGAGACGGAACAATTGTTCCCGTCACAGGGGACCTACTGACACTGATGGCTGGACTGGCATGCGGCGAGCCCAACCCCATCGCATTTGAGTTAATTAAACGCTATAGCACGGCGTTTGTCTCCTGCCCCGACTGGGTTTCCGCTTACGGCATGCGTATCCTGGGCAACCCGCTTGCCGGCGATTCCCCGATTATATCGGGGGAGTCCGGTGCGGCTGGCGCCGGATTGCTGGTCTCCATTATGAAGCAGGGGGATCTTGCTGCGCTGCGTGAAAAGCTTGAACTTAACGCACAATCCCGCGTTTTGCTGATAAGCACGGAAGGTGACACCGATCCGGAAGGGTATCGGGACGTTGTATGGCGTGGAAAAGACCAGTATTCTATGCAAACAAAGGAGTAAACAGATGAAAACATTGTTGCAAAACGCTTTGATCATCGACGGTACCGGTGCCAAACGGTTTAAAGGCGAATTGCTGGTAGATGGATCATATATTGCGGCATTAGGGACGCACCTTGATTGTTCACCCGACCAACGCATAGATGCCCATGGGCAGGTCATTTGCCCCGGTTTTATCGACACGCACAGCCACACCGATCTCAAGATATTATCGAATCCCTATCCTTCCCCCAAATTGCGGCAAGGTATCACAACAGAAGTATATGGGCAGGATGGCGTATCAATGGCGCCGCTTCCGGAAAAATACATTGAGGATTGGAAGAAGAACCTGGCGGGACTTGACGGCTCGGACAACGGGATCGATTGGCATTATCGTAATACAGACGGCTATTTAAGCGCATTGGAAGCACGCCAGATTTCCATCAACGCCGCTTATCTTGTGCCGCATGGCAACATCCGTTTGGCTGTGATGGGCCTGACAGACCGGCAGCCCACCGCAGAAGAACTGCAAGCCATGAAAGAGCTGCTGCGCGAAGAACTGAAAGCCGGAGCGGTCGGCCTTTCAACCGGTCTGATCTACATACCCTGTGCATACAGCAAAACACAGGAGTTAATTGAGCTCTGCAAAACCGTGGCCGAATTTGACGGTGTCTTTGTTGTACATCAGCGCAGTGAAGCCGATGAAATCATCGACTCCATGAATGAAATCTTGAAAATTGCACGCGAGAGCGGTGTACGCACGCATTTTTCCCATTTCAAAGCCTGTGGAAAAAAGTCCTGGGGACACATCCCCCAAATGCTTAAACTGCTCGACCAGGCAAAGCAGGAAGGGCTGCGCATTTCTTTTGACCAATACCCATATGTTGCCGGAAGCACCTCGCTCAGCGTGTTGCTTCCCCCATGGGTACAAGTAGGCGGCGTAGATCAAATGCTCGCGCGCATTACGGATGAAAACACGGTTCGGCAAATCCAAAAAGATATTGACGCGGGAGGCCACGGCTGGGACAATTTCGTCGACTTCGCCGGCTGGGACCGTATCTTTATCACCTTTGTGGAATCGCAGAAAAACAAAGGACTCATTGGAAAAAATCTGATGGAAATTGCAGCCCTTTGGCAGACAGATCCACTTCATGCCACAGTCCGTATTTTAATTGAAGAAAACAACGCTGTCAGCATGGTGGACTTTTATGGACTTGAGGAACATGTGCAAACATTTCTGACCCGCCCTGAACAGAACGTTTGCACAGACGGAATCCTTTCAGGCACCCCACATCCACGTGTATATGGGACCTGTGCGCGTATCCTTGAAAAATATGTACGAAAGGAAAATGTGCTGACCTTGGAGGAAGCCGTTTATAAGCTAAGTTACAAAGGCGCGCGAGTAATCGGTCTTGCTGACAGAGGACGCTTAAAAACAGGAAATTTTGCAGATTTGGTCCTTTTCGACCCGAATACAATTGCAGAGACAGGAACATTCTCGGCACCATGCAGTCATCCTGAAGGAATAAAACTTGTTATGGTCAATGGTGTGACGGTATTCGATCAGGATGGAGAGCACCATGTGCCGGCAGGAATGGTCATCCGGAAAAAGGCCTAAAGGCCATGTTGAGGGAAAGGATTTTTAAATGAAAAAAACGGTTGCGGATATTTGTAAAGAATTGATTCGTATCCCCAGCATGTCGGGATGTGAAAAGGACATCGCTACTGACATCGGGGAACTTTTCCAGGCTCTTGGTTACGACGATGTCCAGTTTGATCGATATGGAAATGTAATCGGCTTTGTCAACGGCCGCGCACCGGGAAAAACGCTGCTGTTTGACGGACATATGGATACGGTGCCGGTTTTAGATGCAGAAAAGTGGGCGCATCCCCCCTTTGCAGCGGAAGAGCAGGACGGCAGTATTTATGGCCGCGGCGCCAGTGATATGAAAGGCGCATTGGGAGCAATGATTGCTGCCGGTGCGCGTTTGGCAAAAGACAGAGATTTCTCCGGGCGGGTGGCCGTTGCCGGTGTGGTACACGAGGAGTGTTTTGAAGGCGTCGCTTCACGTGAGATTTCTAAAAACGTACAGCCGGACTTTGTGGTCATCGGTGAAGCATCCAATCTCGAAATTGCTTGCGGGCAAAAAGGACGTGCAGAGATTTGTGTGGAAACATTCGGAAAATCCGCGCATTCCGCCAACCCGCAGATCGGCATCAATGCAGTGCTCTCTATGCAAAGACTGATTGCGGAAATCGAACGTATTCCGGTTACCCTCCATCCGAAAATGGGTGATGGAGTCCTGACGCTGACAGACATCAAATCATCACCGTATCCCGGCGCCTCGGTTGTGCCGGATTACTGCAAAGCAACCTATGACCGCCGGATCTTACCCGGAGAAACAAAGGATGAAATTCTCAAACCCATACGTGAAGTTATCCTTCGGCTTTCCTCACAGGATGCCGCCTTTCAGGCACAAGTATCAATCACCCACGGAGAGGAAACATGCTATACCGGTGCTCAGATTACCGGCGAACGGTTTTTCCCGGCCTGGATTCTGGATGAGCAGGATCCATATGTACAGCACGCTATGCAGGGTATCCAACGGGCCGGTATGGTGCCGCATGTTCATTATTACTCGTTCTGCACCAATGGCAGCCATTACGCGGGCGAAGCAAACATCAAAACGATTGGTTTTGGTCCAATGACTGAATCGATGGCGCATGTCCGGGATGAACGAATCGAGATCAAGCAATTACAGCAAGCCTCGGCGGCATATTTCGAAATTGCAAAATCTGTTCTGCAATAAAACAACAACTA
>NZ_JBDNLG010000019.1:0-32838 GCF_047718355.1 Ethanoligenens sp. | reverse complement strand
TTTTCTTGTATAATAAATAAACTATCTGCATAAGCCCCATCTGCATGTTCAATGAGAACGCATTGAACATGCAGATTTTTTATACGACAACGGCAACTCCAATCCAGAAGGCGGGAATAAAATCAGGAACACAGCGTGCACGGCAAGAATACATTCATCCCACCCTATGGCAGGATGGCTTTGGCAACCATGTCGCAAAAATGCCGCACGGCAAGTTCCGCGCGGCATCAAAAAGATTCTTTCTGTTCAATCCAGTCAACCAAAAAATCCGTAAAAACAAACCTTACTAAATAGCAATGTGTTTTTTGACTTCATTCACATTGATTTGGTCCACCGGCCCATCGAGCACAATGCTCCCTTTTTCCATCACGTAACAATAATCAGCGATCTCAAGAACAAATTCGAGGTATTGCTCGACGATAAAAATCATCATATCTCCTTCGTTCTTTAGCCTTGTAATGACACGGCCGATATCCTGAATGATTGAGGGCTGGATGCCTTCCGTTGGTTCATCCAAAATCAGTAATCTGGGTTGAGACATCAGCGCACGGGCAATCGCCAACTGCTGCTGCTGACCGCCGCTCAAATCGCCGCCTTTGCGTGAGAGCATGGCTTTAAGAACCGGAAACAGCTCGAATATCCGATCCTCAATCTTTCCATTGCCGCCGCGCACTTCCAAACCCAGCAATAAGTTTTCCTCTACGGTCATTTGCGGGAAAATATCACGCCCTTGTGGAACATACCCAATGCCGGCTCTTGCCCGCTGATAGGTAGACAGCTTTGTGAGATTGGTATCGTCCAACGAAACAAGCCCTTGGCTCACCTTGATCAAGCCCATGATGCTGCGCAGTAAGGTGGTTTTACCAACACCATTGCGTCCCAAAAGGCAAACAATCTTTCCCTTTTCCGCTTGCAGATCGACCCCTGTCAACACTTCCCCATCGCCGTAGCCTGCGTGCAGGTCATGGATTTTCAGCATGTTTCTCCTCACTTCCCCGTCCCAGATAAACTTCAATGACACGCGGGTCACTCTGCACCGTTTCCATCGGCCCTTCACACAGAACCTGCCCTTCGTGCAAAACGGTCACCCGGCTGGAAAAATTGCGGACAAACTCCATGTCATGCTCAACCACAATCACGGCGCACGTCTTGGACACCTCTCTGAGCAGATTGCCCGTCATCTCCGTCTCTGTACGACCCATACCGGCTACCGGCTCGTCCATTAGCAGAAGTTCATGCCCGTTTACCAGCAGCATTGC
The DNA here is from genome assembly GCF_047718355.1 of Ethanoligenens sp. Lineage (NCBI taxonomy): Bacteria > Bacillati > Bacillota > Clostridia > Eubacteriales > Oscillospiraceae > Ethanoligenens > Ethanoligenens sp. The sequence continues at coordinate 31,579 of NZ_JBDNLG010000019.1, read as the reverse complement.
AATTTCCAGCCATTGCTTCTGTCCATGCGAGAGCGTGCCCGCCACCGTCTGCTCCAAACCGGAAAGCCCCGTTTTTTCCAACACTGTTCGGATGTGCTCTTTCTCATCGCGTGTGATTTTACTAAAAACAGAAGCAAATAACGATTTACTGTGCACAACCGCCAGTTCCATATTCTGATAAACCGTCAGACTGACAAAGACAGACGGCACTTGGAATTTGCGTCCAATACCGGTTTTGACAATTTCATACTCTTGTTTTCCCAGAATATTCTCGCCTTTAAACAGCACCCGCCCGGAGACCGGTTTTGTTTTTCCGCAAATGACATCCAGCAGTGTCGTTTTACCAGCGCCATTCGGACCTATAAAAAACCGCAGTTCGCCTTTTTCCACCGAGGTGCTCACATGTTGTACGGCTTTAAATCTGTCAAAAGTAACGGATATATCATCCAGTTGCAAAATGCTTTCGCTCATGGTGTTCTCCTTCCATGCGCCGTCAAGATTTCACGGCTTTGCCGGATACCGTTTTCTTTCCGGCAAAGAGCTTTTTCACCCATCCTGCAAGACCGTTCGGCATAAACAGGACCACGGCGATAAAAGCAAAACCAATAAAATACGACCATGCATCCGGGAATGTGTCACTGATGCCGCTCTTGAGGGTGTTGACAAGGATCGCACCGATCACAGCGCCAATCAGGCTGCCTTTGCCACCGATCGCCACCCAGATTACCATTTCAATGGACGGCGTGATACCCATTTCTGTTGGGGAGATAATACCGACCTGTGGGAAATAGATTGCGCCCGCCACACCCGCCAGCAGAGCGGAAATGCAATATACCATTACCTTATAGCTGGTGGGATTATAACCGGAATACCGCACGCGGTTTTCACCATCTCGGATGGCAACCAGCACACGGCCCGTGCGTCGTTTGACAAGCATATGGCAAAACAGAAACGCCGCAACCAGCAATATAAGCGCCACATAATAAAGCCCGACTTTTGTCATGTTGTCCGCAAGCGGATGTCCAAAAATCGTTTTGGCATCGGTGATGCCGTTGGTGCCGCCTGTATACGCCTGCTGCGCCACAAACAACACGCTGAAAATCACGGCGAGCGCCTGCGATAGAATTGAAAAATACACGCCTTGTATACGGTTTTTAAACGTCAGATAACCAATGATGAACGCCAGCACCGTTGGCACAACAATCACCATCGCCATGGCAAAGGGGGCGTTCACAAACGGTTTCCAGAACCATGGAAGATGTGTAAGCCCGCTCCAAGACATAAAATCCGGCAGTTTGCCGTGGGAGGTTTCCAGCTTGAGGTACATCGCCATACAATAGGCGCCAAGGCCGAAATACACACCATGCCCCAGACTTAGGATACCGGTATAGCCCCAAATCAGGTCAATCCCCAGTGCAAGAATTGCATACGCAATAAATTTGCCAAGTAGATTGACGCGAAACCCATTTAAAAATAAAGGAGCGGCTGCTAAAAGCAGGGCGACAACAAAAAAGATCAGCAACCGTTTTTCGCCCATAACCCGATGTAAAGATTTCAATTTGCGCACCTCCCGCTTAATCATCCAGCGCACGGCTGTTGATCGTGAACAGGCCTTTCGGCTTCCATTGCAGGAAGGCGATGACCACGGCGAATATTAAAACTTTCGCCATAGATGTATTGGTCAGGAACTCAAAGGCCGTTCCGCCCACACCAATAATACCGGCTCCCGTTACTGTACCGATCAAGCGCCCGACACCGCCGAGCACAACCACCATAAATGTATCCACAATATAATTGGTGCCAAGGGTCGGGCCGATGGAACCAAGCAATGTCAATGCGCATCCGGCGATACCCGCCAGACCGGAGCCCAAGGCAAACGTGTAGGCATCCACCTTGCGCGCCGGAATACCCAAGCTTGCCGCCATATCGCGGTTCTGCATCACGGCGCGGATGCGGCGGCCATAACTCGTGTGATAAAGCAGCAGGTAAACAGCTGCAAGGCAAATAATGACCAGCAAAAGGATGAACAGCCGCTTGTACGGCATGACGAACCCATTAAAAACCGTGACGCTGCCGTTGAGCCAACCAGGGCTGCGCACATCCACATTCGGCGCACCGAAAATATTGCGCGCCAGTTGCTGCAAAACCAGGCTGACTCCCCAGGTTGCAAGCAGGCTGTCCAGCGGTCTTCCGTACAAATGACGGATGACAAGGATCTCCAATACCAAGCCGAAAAGCCCCGCCACCACAAACGCAATCGGGATGGCTACCAAAAAATAAATAGAAAATGCACCGCTCCAAAAGCGCAAAAAGATATTTTGTACCAAAAAAGTTACATAAGCGCCCACCATGATAAACTCACCATGCGCCATGTTGATAACTTTCATCAGCCCGAACGTAATGGCAAGACCAAGGGCTGCCATCAGATAAATGGAGCTGACACTGATACCGTTAAAAATCTGTGTAACATAAGTTCCCATGAATCAACCACCCTTTCGCCATCCTCCATTGCGGGAACACTCTCCCAATAAAATGGAAGAGCATTCCCGCAGTGGAGCCGGCAAGTTTTTGTCGGTTCCACTGTTTGGTAACGGTACTGCCGCATGGCAGCACCTCCGTTGTCTATGTTCAGCTCAAGCCTTTTGCCCATGCATATGTTTTCAAATAAGGATCTGGGGTAACCGGAGACGGTGTGCTCCAAACTTCCTTGATAGAACCGTCGTCCTGCACCTGACCGACGCGCACTGTCTTGGAAATATGTTGGTTGTCGCCATCAATGGTGATTGTGCCTTCCGGCGCTTGGAATTGCAGTCCCTTTGCCGCCGCCTTTACTTTGGCAACGTCGGTGGAACCTGCTTTTTCCACTGCTTTCGACCAGAGGTATACTGCATCATAACCGGCCTCAATCGGGTCATCGGTCACGCGGTTGGCACCGTATTTCGCTTTGTAGTCCTTGACAAACGTTGCGTTTTCCGGTGTGTCAGTGGTTTGATAGTAGTTCCACGAGACATATTGACCGGCCATGTTGGAAGCACCGATACCTTTGACTTCTTCTTCCGCGATGCTCACAGAAAGCGTGGGCATATCGGCAGCGGAAATACCCGCATCATGCAGCTGTTTGAAAAAGGCGACGTTGCTGTCACCGTTGAGGGTGTTGAATACAACGTCCGGTTTTGCCGCTTTAATCTTGTTGATGATGGTGCTGTAATCCGTATTGCCCATCGGCGTATATTCCTCACCGACGACCGTACCGCCTTCAGCCTGAAGCTGTGCCTTGATGATTTTGTTGGCTGTGCGGGGGAACACATAGTCCGAGCCGAGCAGGAAGAATTTCTTTTTATTGTTTTTCAGCAGCCATTCCACAGCCGGTACGATCTGCTGATTTGGCGCCGCGCCGGTGTAAAAGATGTTCGGTGAGGATTCCATGCCCTCATACTGAACCGGATACCAGAGCAGACCGTTGTTCTGCTCCACAACCGGGAGCACGGCCTTGCGGCTTGCGGATGTCCAGCAGCCGAAAATCGTGGCAACTTTATCGTTTTGCAAAAGTTCTTTTGCTTTTTCCGCGAACGTTTGCGGATCAGACGCGCCATCCTCTGCAACGGGGACGATTTTTTTGCCTAACACGCCGCCTTTTGCATTGATCTCATCGATTGCCATCAATTCCGCGTCCCGTACCGAGACCTCACTGATTGCCATCGTGCCACTCAAAGAATGCAGAATGCCAACTTTAATGGTGTTGCCGGATTGGGTAGACGCAGCCGAAGACGCGCTGGACGAACCGCCGCCCAAAGCAGAGCCGCTGCAGCCTCCCAGCGACATGACCAGTACGCCGGCCATAACCAACAGCGCCGTCAACTTGGCCATAGGGTGTGCCTTGTTTACTTTCATAATGTTTCTCCCTCTCATTGCAATGGGGGCGCGTAGACCTCGCGCAGCGGTATACCCTAAAAACAGAAAAAAGGCGCATCCGCACCAGCCCCTATAATGGGACTTCTGTGCGTATGCGCCTTTGCATCGCTGCTACATATCCGTGCGGTTTTCATGTCTGCCGACTGTCTACCGCGCCCTTGTGTTCTTTTACTATACAGGAATGCCGTGTAAATGTAACCCGGACAAATCCGCCATTTTGCCAGAAAAAAAAGCAGAATTGCGGGTCATACCCATACAATTCTGCAAAAACCCATTATATTACAACTTTTTATTTAAAAATTGCATAAACCGCGCACATATCATTCATACATTTACATGCATATTGCGATATTGCACCGGCGTCAACCCGGTGTACTCCTTAAAGATTCGACAGAAGTAATCCGTATCCGCGTACCCCAGCTTTTCACTCAATTCGTAGTTCTTATAATCGTCCGAGCGCAGCAGGTATTTGGCCTGCTCTAATTTAACTGCGGTGACAAACGCGCTAAAATGCCGTCCGGTCTTGCGATAAAATAATTTTCCCACATAATCCGGCCGCAAATGTACCACTTCCGCCACCATTTGCAAGGTGAGTGTCTGCTCTGCATGATCGAGCACGTAGGCGCATATTTTGCGCACGGTGCTTTCTGAGCATCCCAACTCATACTTACGGACCAAATCGGACAGGCGAACAATCTGATCAAGAAACAGTGCTTTGGCCTCCTCCTCCCCCATGCCAACACGGAACAGACCCGCAAAATGGACATCTTCCACCGTAGCAACAAACGAGCTGGCCGACAACACCCGCGCAGCCGTTTGACTGAGCACCAGTTCCAACAGTCCGCTTGTCTTTACATCCGAACCGCCGAAAGCCGAATATGCTTCATGGAATGCGCGTTCTACCGCACGGGCGGCATCCTCGTTTCTGTTTTCCAATAATGCGGCGGACAGTTCCCGCACTTCCTCCTGCGGGACATACAATGTTAAGATATCAGCCGCTTGTATTTTACGGCTTTCTGCCTGCGTACGTTCCTCCAAGTGCGCCTGCACACGGGCAAGCAATTCATCCATCGCCGTCTCATCCAGCGGCTTGAGCAAATAATCAAACGCCCCCAGCCGAATTGCCTCCTGTGCGTGGGGAAAATCCCCAACGGTACTTAAAAATACCACGGTGCATCCCAGTTTCTGCTTTGCAACCTCCTGCACCAATTCTATGCCGTCCATCCCCGGCATCTTAATATCGGACAGCAGCAAATCCACTGTGTCGTTTTTTAAAAGACGCAGCGCTTCACGCCCGTCCTCCGCCTGCCCCACAATGCTAAAACCTTGTTTTTTCCACCCTTTATAGCGCCGCAGCATATAGAGCATAGCACGGTCGTCATCCACCAGCATCACCTTATACACGGTGTTTACCCCTCCTGCCTTTTGCCCCGCAGTAATTCTGCCGCTTCGTCAAACCGGTATGCCTCCAGCGCCTTTTCAAATGTTTCCATTTGGTCTCCAAGGCATTTGGACAGCGCTCCGCGATACGAGCGGCAAAGTGCCAACGCTTCCATATCTCCCGCATCCAGCAGATCAAACAATGGGGCCGGTAGTTCGGCATCTGTCGGCGCCGACGGTACTTCCTCCTGCAACGGAGATTGCGCCAGCCAGTGCTCCGCCTGCTCTTTTGCCTGCCGCAGAGAGGCACATAGCGCGTCCGGAGAAACCTGCATCCCCGCATCCACAGCTTTTAGGTAGTCTTTAGCCGCCTGCGCCAGTTTGTCCGCGCCGATGTAGCCCGCAGTCCCCTTTATATCGTGAGCAAGCGCACGATTACCGCCGGTTTCCGACGCCCGCAGACGTTCCTCTCCATCGGCATAATGTGCCATAAATTTGCGCAGGATATCCCGGTAATGTGACCTGTCTCCGCCCAGTCGACGCACTGCGCCGTCTACGTTTAGAATATCCTCACCATGTACGGCATCGTCTGGCGCTTTTTCAAGCGCAGGTTGCACCTCCGCCGAGAAATAGCCGGCCAACACCCGTGCAAGCTTCTGTGCGTCCAACGGCTTGGTCAGGCAGTCGTCCATACCCGCGGCTCTGGCACGCACGGCGACCTCATCTACCGCGTCTGCGGACAACGCCACAATACGTATATCCAGACCCGCCGCGCGGATACGCCGCGCCACCTCATAGCCGTCCATTTCCGGCATACGGATATCGGTCAGCACCACATCATAAGCGGTTTGCAGCGCCTTTTTTACAGCGGCGGCTCCGCCGTCAGCAGTTTCTACCATCATGCCCATATTGGAAAGGATTTCCGTCGTCATTTCCCGGTTGATCGCATTATCCTCCACGATCAAAACGCGCTTGTCATTCAGTACAGAAAGCCCCTGTGTGGATTCTTCGGCCTGAACCGGCGCGGAGGATGCGGGTAAACACGCTGTAAAGAAAAAAGAAGAGCCTTTTCCCCGCTCGCTCTCTACCGTAATCTCTCCTTCCATGTTTGCCGCAATACGGCGGCTAATTGCTAAACCCAGCCCTGTCCCGCCGTATTTTCGCGTGGTAGAAGCATCCGCTTGAGTAAATGCCTGAAAGATCCGCTTTTGTTCTTCCGCCGAGATGCCAATGCCTGTATCTGTCACGCGAAAGCAAAGCATGTCCGGTTTTTCTGTACCATATACGTGGATGTCTACACGGCCTTTGGCTGTAAATTTCACGGCGTTGGCTGTCAGGTTAAGCACGACTTGACGCACACGCGTCGGGTCGCCATATACATACGACGGTACATTATCCGCTATGTACAAGCCCAAAGCCAGCCCCTTCCGCATCGCCTCGACCTCCAGCATAGCACAGATATCTTCCAACACGGTTCTCAAACCAAAGGGGATGCACTCCATGGATAACTTTCCCGCCTCTATTTTGGTAAAATCTAAAATATCACTCACAATAGAAAGCAGATTTTTAGCCGAGGTATTGATGCGGGAAACATAGCGCTCCTGCTTCTGCGCCAGAGCGGTGTGTTCCAACATACCGCCATAACCGATGATTGCGTTGATTGGCGTTCGGATCTCATGGCTCATGTTGGCCAAAAACTCACTTTTGGCATGGTTGGCGCGCTCCGCTTCCTCTTTAGCGGCACGCATGGTCTGCTCGGCATGACGGCGCAGCCCCAATTCGTTTTGAAACGAATGGTACAGCGCATTGAAATTCTGCGCCAGCATACGGATTTCCATTGTGCCGTGCGGTGAGAGATAAAAACCATTGCTGTTCAGATCAAGCGCGTGCAGGCGGTGTGCATATTCCTGTATCGGTTTGGTCACCAGTCGGAAAAACAAATACAGAATGCAGGCAATCGCCACCAAAATAATCACCGACAGCACCATTTGCACGGCGGCGGCACGGCCTGTCCGCATCTGTGCGTCACGCATTTCCGTGTTGAGCCTTGCGTTCATCACGGTCTGAAACCGGGCAATAGGAGACGTGATATTTTTCTTGGCAAGGTCATATTGGTCATCAAACATGATGGTCCGTGCCTTTTCCATCTTCTGTGCGGGGGAAAGCGCCTCATCGGCGGGTGGAAGCACATAACTTGCCACTTCCGGCTGGGTGATCGTTTTTACATTCATGCTCTCCAGCACCAGACGCATGGAGTGCCTTTCAGTCTCCACAAGATCATCAGAATGCTGTTTGGCCTCAGCCAGAAGATTCCGTTCTACAGGCGAGGGGTCGCTCTTTTTCAACTTCTCAATGACAATATCCCGTGTGCGGGTGACATTGATTTCCGTCCAATAATTCGTCATGTGCTGCACGTTGCCGGTTATGGCGAATTTGCGTGCTTCGTCCGTCAGGTAATCCGAAGCAGTGTCCAGGCTTTCCCCCATCTGTTTAAACTGTGCGCGACGGGTTTCCGCCTGCTGTTCCGCCAGGACACTCTGATTCATATAAATCCCGTCCCCGACCAGCAGCAGCGCAATGCCCACGAACACCAGCAAAATCCACCAATTGATGGTGGATTGGCGGATTCCGTGTGCCGATAGATGTTGTTTGAACCGTTTAAGCATAAAAAAATACACCTCCAAATGAAGATGCCCCATTGCATTGAAATATGAATTGTATTGGGGTATAATAAAGAAACAAGCGGCTCATCGTAAAGGTGCCGCTGTTTTCTTTGCCCAAATATGCCGCCCAAATGCGCGTTAAACGCCGCACCTTAAAGTATATCGTTATTATACAGAAGCATTTCTGTAAATGCAAACGAAATATGTGATGGCTGTTGCCTGATGCCCCCGCATTTTACACACGCCGCCTTTTTAAAATGGATGTGCGTACCAAATCGTATGCAAATTTTAAGGAGAATCTCCATGGAAAATGAACCGCAAGCCGACATCCTGATCGTGGATGATTCACCTGAACATATCGAAGCTGTCGCGCATGTGCTGCGTAACAATGGGTTCCGTACACGGGTCGCGCCTAACGGGACTCGCGCGCTCGCCCTTTTGCACAAAAAAGCGCCCGACCTCATCCTGCTGGATGTCTTCATGCCGGGAATGGATGGGTTTGAAGTCTGCCGCCGCATTCGCTCCGACCCGGAAATCGCCGGTACTCCTATCATCTTCTTCACCGCAGTCGACGATGAGTCCAGTGTGCGCAAAGCGTTTGAGCTGGGCGCGCAAGACTATGTGACCAAACCGTTTAAGCCATCGGAACTGCTGGCGAGAACACGCGCCCACATCCACCTCCACCGACAGGCCGCGGCGCTCGAGGCCGCTTATGATTCACTGGACAGTTTCAGTTACACGGTGGCACATGACTTGAAGGCGCCTCTGCTCTCCATGCAGAAACTCACGGATTATCTGGCGGAAGATTATGCGGACAAACTGGATGATGATGGGCAGGAGCTGGTCGGACTAATCCATGGAAAATCGGCTGAAATGGTTGCCATGGTCAACCGGCTGCTGGAGTTTTCCTCCCTGAGTGGGATGAGCCTGCATAAAGAACCACTTGCGCTCGCGCCGGTTTTTGAAGAAGTCTATCAGGAATTGATGCGGCTTCAGCCCCCGCGCTCGGTCGAATTTTGCGTGGATTCGCTGCCGCCGGTATTAGCCGATCGGATTATGTTGCGGCTGTTAGTCACCAATGTGCTGGCAAATGCAATCAAATACACCCGCCAACGCAAAAAAGCCGCCATCGCCGTGACGGGCACGGAAGACAGCGGTTTCGTCACCATCGAGGTTCGGGATAACGGTGCCGGATTTGACATGCGTTATGCATCCAAACTATTCAAAGTATTTCAACGTCTGCACGCACAAAGCGAATTTGAGGGTACGGGTGCGGGGTTGGCCATTGTCCAGCGCATTGCCCAGCGCCATGGCGGAACTGTCTGGATGACTGGAGAAGTCGATCGCGGCGCGTCCTTTTTTATGCGGCTGCCTGCCGCCGGAAAGCCGCCTGCACCGGGAGAAGACCTCTCCATCCGTCCGTAAAAGAGAGCGCGTGCATCACGACATCAGCGCATCGCACAGCTGCTCCAATTGCCCTGCACTCCTGCCCAGTATCCGCACCAGTCGCCCGCCTTCCAATGTCTCCGTCACGCCTGCAGCTGCATCAGCAACCGATTCCAGCATGGTATAAAGCCGCTCGGCGGACGGAACCGCACCCCCAAGGAAAAACAGCGTCGCCTGATGGGTATATCCCTCATAGTAACCGATAGCTGACAAAGGCTGCTCCGCCGGACACAGGCGCATGCGCTCTCGCAGTACCGGACGGCCGGCATAGTAAATCGTGAGCGCCGCACGGTATTCCGCAAAGCGGAACACCTCCCCCATTCCGGCCCTGCCACAGGACAGGATATCCCTATAAATCAGAGAACCGCCTTGCTGTACATCCACCACCGTCTCCGCCCGATAGCGGCTTCCTCCAAATGGAAGAACAGGCGGCGGCAAATACCGCAGCACGGCGTCCCGCTCAATTGTCATGCGCGTGCGCCGTTCGGCGTGTCCCTGCCCCATTTTGAACAGCTTGGTATAGGATTGTCCCGTCACCGTCAAGCGGGAACCTTCCCCTACAAAAAAAGTCTCCGCATACCGGTCGCCCTCCAGCGTTCCCGCAGAGGCGGACATTACCATAACCCGAATGCCGCCGCCCGACTCCGGAAACGGATGCGCTACTTTATACGGGGGTGTAAAAAAGCAGTCATCCAAGACTGTCTTGCCGCCGCGCAGGCAGGTGCGCACACACAGCGTGCCGGAACTGCCATTCATATCAGGCAAGCCCCTCCAGCAGTACATCTTTTCGTATCCAGTCGATGACATCGTCTACACCGCTGCTATCCATCAGATTGGTAAACAAAAACGGCCGGTCGCCGCGCATCCGCTTTGCATCGCGCGCCATCACCGCCAGACTGGCGCCCACATGCGGAGCCAAATCGGTTTTGTTGATAACCAGCAAGTCCGAGCGTGTCACCCCCGGGCCGCCTTTGCGGGGAATTTTGTCGCCCTGAGCCACGTCGATCACGTAGATGGTCGCGTCTGCCAGTTCCGGGCTGAACGTCGCGGACAGGTTATCGCCGCCGCTCTCAATGAAAACAATCTCCGCATCCGGAAAATCCTCCGCCATTTTCTCTACCGCTTCCAGATTCATAGAGCAGTCCTCACGGATGGCTGTATGTGGGCATCCGCCGGTTTCCACCCCCGCAATACGTTCCGCGGGAAGCGCACTGTTTTGAATAAGGAACTCGGCGTCCTCCTTGGTATAGATATCATTGGTGACTACGCAAATGCTGTATTGGGTATGCATTTTGCGTGTCAGCCGCTCGATCAGCGCGGTTTTTCCAGAGCCCACCGGCCCCCCAACCCCAATGCGTACATAGGACATGCAGATTCCTCCCTTTCTACACCATGCGCAGCATCCGCCCGTTTGTATCTTCAGGACATATACTGCCTGGTATACAAATGCTCGTGCTGCATGGCGCGCACGTCAAAGCCCGGCAGTGCCAGGCCGATATCGTTTTCTTCTACCGTCAAAGCCGTTTCTGCCGCCGCAAACACCGCGTCCAGCGATTGGTGCAGGATGCGCTGCCCATCCTGCTGCCCCAGCGGCACCAGTTTGACGCAATTGTTCACTGCCGCCGACACAAAGTTATAGCCAAGCAGTGCGACAGCGTCACCCTGTTCCACCCCCTGGGCGCGGGTGTAGATACCAAACGCCACCGCATACTGCCCGAAAGCTTCCCCGTTTTTGATCCACGATGTGTACGGCTCCAAACAATCCACACCCATCTGCCGGGCCACTTTGGTGAAACGCATACACATCCGACGCGCACCTTCGCGAATCTCTTTGGGCAACTTGGATGCGGCGGAAAGTGCGTCCAACCGCAGCAAGGCTTCCCGCTCGTCGGCATGTGCCCACGCATGTGCGGCAAGCGCTAAATCGTTATATGTTTCAAACCGCAGGAACGCGCTTAAATAAGCCTCCAAGTCAGTGGGCTTACGCACCAGATCATACTGGACATAGGTTTCCAGACCATTGGAAAGCGTAAACGCCCCCACTGGAAAAAACGCATCACAGATTTGCAGCAGTTTCATGAATGACTGGGTAATGGCCATCGGTTTCTTCCTGTTCGTTTAATAAAGGATTGCGCTCCCACGGTGTGTTTATTTCTCGTGATGGTGGTGATGATGTGCAATTGCTGAACCGTGGAAAATGCCCTCCACCCGTTCGGCTGTAAATCCGCGCTTTTCCAAATACTGCGCGGTCGGTTCATCGTACGGCACTTCCAGCACTCCATTCGCCACCACAACCGGCAGATGGCGGTTGCCCAATTCATACCCCACTCTTGCCGCCTGCTCCACGTCGGTCAAACGCACACGCAGCAATACGCAGGGCTTGATATGCGCAGCAATCACCATTGCGTCGTCTGCGTACAGCACATCGCCGTCCTGTATCCGCGCACCGTGCGGCTGCCGCACACCCAATTCACATCCACCCGTAGACGTCAGTTTAATGATCTGTTTTTCGGCATCAAACCACTCAACCTGCACATGATCCAATGTGCGCCCCTGCACATCAAAGGTCTGCATATTGCCGATTACTCCATTAGAGAGCATTCTACCACCCCGTTTTTTATTGCATGATAAAATAGCAGCTTATACTGCCGGCTTTCTTGAGCTAAAACAGAAAATACCGCTGTGCGAGCGGCAGTTCCGCCGCTGCTTCGCAGGTGATTTTTTCACCGTCCACCGTTACCGTATAGGTTTCCGGATCTACCTGAATATCGCCCATTCGGTCATTAAACCGCATGTCGCTCTTGCCAACTGTCCGGCAGCCATGCACCGGCCGTACCAGCTTTTGCAGGCCAAGCCGTTCCGGTACGCCGCCGTCCACTGCCGCCTGTGACAAAAACGTGATGCTGGTCTTGGACAGTGCACGTCCGAACCCGCCGAACATATGCCGATACAGTACCGGCTGCGGCGTGGGGATGGACGCATTGGCATCGCCCATCCGCGAAGCGGCGATAAACCCGCCTTTGAGTACCATTTCCGGTTTGACACCGAAAAACGCCGGTTTCCAAAGCACCAGGTCGGCAAATTTGCCGACCTCCACCGAACCTACCACATCGGCAATGCCGTGTGCAATCGCCGGGTTGATGGTATATTTGGCCACGAATCGTTTGATACGGTTGTTGTCGCAATCGGTATCGCCCGGGAGCCGCCCACGCTGTTTTTTCATTTTGTCCGCCGTCTGCCACGTGCGCAGAATCACCTCGCCTACGCGCCCCATCGCCTGTGAATCGGAACTCATCATGCTGAAAATGCCCAGATCGTGCAGGACATCTTCAGCAGCGATGGTTTCGGGCCGAATACGGGAATCGGCAAATGCCACGTCCTCCGGGACATTGCGGTCCAAATGGTGGCAGACCATCAGCATATCCAGATGCTCATCCAAGGTGTTGCGTGTGAACGGCATGGTAGGATTGGTCGAGGACGGCAGGACATTGGGAAACGACGCGGCGCGGATGATATCCGGTGCATGACCGCCGCCCGCACCTTCCGTGTGGAACGTGTGAATGGTGCGCCCCGCAATGGCGCGCATGGTGTCTTCTACAAACCCGGCTTCGTTGAGCGTATCGGTGTGGATGGCGACCTGCACGTCCAACTCATCGGCAACCCACAGGCAGGCGTCGATAGCGGCAGGCGTACTGCCCCAGTCCTCATGCAGTTTCAGCCCCACCGCGCCTGCCGCAATCTGTGGGCGCAGCGTGACTGGGTCGGCAGAATTGCCTTTGCCCAAAAAACCGAGATTCATTGGGAAAGCTTCCGCCGCTTCCAGCATTTTTGCCATGCTCCACGCGCCGGGCGTACAGGTGGTTGCATTCGTCCCGTCCGCCGGACCGGTTCCGCCGCCGAACATGGTCGTCACACCGCTGTACAGCGCGGTGTCGATCTGCTGTGGACTTATAAAATGGATGTGGGAATCCATGCCGCCCGCGGTCACGATTAAACCCTCGCCCGCAAGCGCCTCGGTGGACGCGCCGAACGTCAAGCCGGGGGTCACACCGTCCATCACATCGGGATTGCCCGCCTTACCGATGGCACAGATATACCCGTCTTTTATACCGATATCCGCCTTGTAAATACCGGTAACATCCAGAATCAGCGCGTTGGTGATGATGAGGTCGGGGACATCCGTTGCGGAACAGGACTGTCCCATGCCGTCGCGCAGTGATTTGCCGCCGCCGAATTTGGCCTCATCCCCGTAAACCGTGCAGTCTTTCTCTACTTTGGCAAACAGGTCGGTATCCGCCAGACGCACCAAATCGCCCGTTGTGGGCCCGTACATCCCGGCATATTGTTCCCTTGTGAGAGAATGGCTCATCTTGCCGCCCCCTTAAACCCCTGTTTTGCGGCACGTTCCAAAGCGGCCTGCCGCACCGCATCGTCATCCAGTGCACCATCGGTCAGCCCGTTCAGTCCGAATCCGCGCCGCTTGCCGCCGATTGCCACCAACCGCACTGTTTTTTCCTCTCCCGGTTCAAAACGCACGGCCGTGCCGGACGGAATGTCCAACCGAAAACCAAACGCCTGCCGCCGGTCAAAGTCCAATGCCTTGTTGACCTCAAAAAAATGGTAATGAGAACCGACCTGAATCGGCCGATCCCCCGTATTCATCACGCACACGGTGCAAACAGGACGCCCCTCGTTCAACACGATGTTGCCCTGCGCAGGGATAATTTCACCCGGTTTCATGCACAGACCTCCTCCGCTTTATCGTATCGGGTCATGGACGGTGACCAGCTTGGTGCCGTCCGGAAATGTAGCTTCAATCTGGACTTCCTGCACCATTTCCGCTACGCCATCCATCACGTCGTTCACCGTGAGAATATGCTGACCGGCGTGCATAATTTCCGCAACCGTCCGGCCATCCCGTGCCAGTTCCATCAAATCGGCGCTAATGAGCGCGACTGCCTCAGGATAATTGAGTTTCAGCCCGCGTTCTTTCCGTTCTTTTGCCAGCCTGCCCGCAAAATGCAGCAGGAGTTTTTCGGTTTCCTTCGGCAGCAGATGCATGAACACCCTTCCTTTTGATGCATGTCCCCGTCTCAGTGGAGACATGCTGCAATATGATATTCTTTTTTATTATAATGGATGAAAAGTGCCGGCACAACCCGACCAGCCCGTCTTTTTGCATCAGCAAACGGTCGATTGCCGGTACTTTCACTGCGTGGATTTCAAAAGACCGTTTTGTAAATGCTGTAAATTGATGAACGATCCATCGGCACATAGGCGTTTGCCATTAGACGGCCCTGCTTTTCCATGACGTTATCTGTGAATATTTCCAGCTGTTCAAGCGTTGTGCCATATGCATGCAACGGCTTTTTGGGAAGAATCTGTGTGAACAGGGCTTCCAGCGCGTCATAGACAGCATCGGCCTCGCAGTCCAGCAAGTCCTTTAAAAACAGGTTCAACTCCCGGATAGTGCCGTGCGCATTTTTCTGCTGGTACACATGCATCACGGCAGACAAAAAGATATAATTAGCCTCCCCATGCGGCACATGAAACGCTGCGCCAAACGGGTAGCTCATAGCATGCACAGTACCGGTTCCGGCGTTACCGAACGCAATGCCTGCATACAGGCTCGCATAGAGGAAATCTTCAAGCAATTCCTGTCGGGAATCCTCCCCGTGTGCACAAATGAACCGGTAGCCTTCGACAATGAGCCGCATCGCTTCGCACGAGAACAGCCGCGTCATGCGGTTAGCCCTGGGAGAGAGATATGATTCGATTGCGTGGATAAACGCATCGATCGAGCTGGTTGCAAAAAAACGGAACGGCAGACCCTGCAACAATTCCGGCACCAGCACCGCATGATCTGCGTAGATGGCATCAACCGCCAGTCCTAATTTGGTATTTCGCTGTTTGAGTTCTAAAATGGAAATGTTGGTAACCTCGCTCCCTGTGCCACAGGTAGTGGGTATCAAAATCAATTCGTTCGCCTTGACAGGTTCAAACTTTTTCTCAAACAGATCGCAGGCCGGGGCAACCTGCCGGAGCGCAAACAACTTGGATACATCCAAGATACTCCCGCCGCCAATACCCACGATGCGGCGGTAATTGAGCCCCTGCACATGCGCGACCAGCTTATCCACCATCTCATCTGACGGCTCGCCCTGCCCAAAATCCCGCAGAAACACAACATGTGCTTCTCCGGTTTTTCCTTGCAGATAGTGTTCAAACGTGTGCCGGCTGGTAAGAATCAGGTCTTGACCACCAATTGCAAACTCTTCGCAGAATGCCGCACAGTCCTTGCAGGAAGAAATTTGCGGATGAACGGATAACAATCGCATTGTATTCACACTCTCTATTTAAACTCATCTTGTTGCCATTACGTGGGCTCCACAGGAACCACGTTTCAGGCGGCAGACATGGCCGCCACCCTTTTGCAGCATTAGCCGGAATTGCTATAAAGGGACAATCCACCTACAGTGTACCATATGGTTTCTGTGTCTACAACACCTAAGCTCCACACAAACCGGTTTCGACAGAAAATTCTGCCACTAAACTTTTTACACTCTGGACTAAAATTGCTGTAGAAGCATGTTATAATAAATCATAATGCCAAAGTTTTGACAGGCATCGGCTCTCGGACAAAACCGTCCACGTGGTAACAGAACTTGTCCGGCAGCAAATAGTAAAAATCGCATAGATATTATTGGAATAAAAGGAGTTATATTATATGCTTCACCAAAACAAATCGAATCAAAAACTGGAAAAGTTTTATCCCGCAGATACCTTAGCCCTGTACGATGACATCGACATCCCCAAATACACGTTAAAAAAAGAATCCATCGACCCCAATGTTGCCTATCGCTTGATCAAAAACGAATTATTGGACGAGGGCAATGCCCGACTGAATCTGGCAACATTCTGCTCAACCTTTATGGAAGACCAAGCGATTCAGTTAATGGCGGAAACACTGGAAAAAAACGCAATCGACAAATCGGAATATCCCAGCACCATTGAGTTGGAAAACCGCTGTGTGAGCATCATTGCTGATCTGTGGCATGCGCCCCAAAACGGTTTTATAGGCACTTCAACAGTTGGTTCCTCCGAAGCCTGCATGCTGGCCGGCCTCGCCATGAAATTCCGCTGGCGTAATCAAGCGCAGCGTCTGGGCTTGGATGTCACGCGTCAACGCCCCAACATTGTGATCTCGTCGGGTTACCAGGTTTGTTGGGAGAAATTTTGCGTGTACTGGGACGTGGAACTGCGAGTCATTCCGATGACACCCGCACATCTGAGTCTAGACACAGCTGCAGCTATTCAGGCCATGGATGCGTATACGATCGGGGTAGTGGGCATATTGGGGCAAACCTACACCGGTGAATTTGACGATATTAAGCTGTTAAACGATGCAATCGGAGAGTACAACAGCCACACGGAAGCAAAAGTTTATATCCATGTAGACGCAGCTTCCGGCGGACTTTTCGCGCCGTTCATCCATCCAAAGCTGGAATGGGACTTTTCTCTGGAAAATGTGGTTTCCATTAATACATCTGGGCATAAGTATGGGTTGGTTTATCCCGGAATTGGTTGGATTGTGTGGCGTGACAAGGCTTATCTTCCGAAAGAACTGGTTTTTGAAGTCAATTATCTTGGCGGTACAATGCCCACGATGGCTATCAACTTCTCCCGCTCCGCCAGTCAGATTATCGGGCAGTACTACAATTTTTTGAGATTGGGGTATGATGGATACTCCAAAATCCATCAGCACACGCAAAAAGTTGCGGAATATATCGCACATGCGCTGGAGTCCATGGATCTATTCCATTTAATCAACCGCGGCGACACCATACCTGTGCTCTGCTTTACTATGAAGCACACAACGTCCGTTTGGACTTTATATGATCTATCAGATCAATTGGAACGGAAAGGCTGGCAGATTCCCGTTTATCCGCTGCCGGTTGATGCGGAAGATATCATTGTTTGCCGCATGGTCTGCCGCAGTGATATGTCGTTAAATCTGGCAGAACGGCTGGTAGAAGATATCCGCTTCGCCATTCAGACCCTTTCCCAATCCCCCCGCTCTGCGGACAAGACACGACAAGATAGCGTAAAAGGGTTTACCCATTGATCAGGCGTACCGGTCTCCATCGAAAATGATTATAAAACCTGCACGCGTGAAAAGCCAAAATCGCAGATGTGGCCATACAACCATAATCATAAACGCCATACGTGCGCCTGCGCCCCAGATCCTGCTGCCGCTGTGAAGCGGCTTTTTTTAATTGCTGATCGCCGACTTTTTCTTAGGGGACAGTCAAATATATTTGTAACCGCCAAAACCGCGTACATCTTGTCATAATTTATCCATTCCACAACACTTGACAAGGTGTTAGAAAAATGATACATTCTTTGTGTGACCAATATATATAGAACAGTCATATAAAATCAGAAATAAGTCAGTATCAGGAGAATATCATGTCACCTAAAAAGTTCGACTGGCAGGAACGAGAACACATCAGGACCGGAATGCTGGAGGCTGGCTATCAATTGATTCGAGAGTATGGTATGACACATACCTCTGTAGAAAAAGTAGCCGAAGCCGTCGGATTGGGGAAAGGCACATTTTATAATTTTTTTCCCAGCAAGGAATATTTTGTTTATGAAATTATCCGATATATGCGGTTTCAGCTTATGGAGAAGTTTGAACAACTACTAAACGGGCGGGATAAACTGCCTCCGACGCAGGCAAAGGCATTTTTAAAACAAATCATTTTCAGTGACCGCAGTATGTATAAGTACCTAACCCCGGAGGATAAAGAAAAACTCTCTAAGGCTTTGCCGCCGGAGTACTTTTTGGATGCGCAGCGAGAGACCGCTGTTATGGATGACCTCTTTCGGCGAATGGAAGGTATACGGCCCCATATAAATTTGCATCTGGTAGGGAATCTTTTAAAAATGATGGCTTTCGCGCAAATCAACCGCAAAGAGCTTCATGCGGATGCATTGAGAGAAACGCTGGATAAAATGTTTCAGCTCCTGTTTTCCTGCATCTTTGAAGATCATACAATCTGATTACCTTTTATCTCCACACAATTTAAGGATTGCAGACATACAAGAAACTGCTTGAAATTTATGAAACTGCTGATTGAGGAATTATGAATGGGAACCATTACATTTGCACTTTTAGAAGGATTGGTCTGGTCGGCTCTTTGGATCGCCATGCTGCTTCTTATGTTTTTCAATTTTCCCTGGTTATTGATTCACGATTATCCAGCGGACGCACGCAAGGCGGCCAAACTTCCCAAGCCAACTGCTTTGCAGCGCCGGAATGGTTGGCTTTTTACCGCAATTTGTTATGTGGTTTTGCTCGGCACACTGATGGGGGCCGGCTTGGTTCAGTATAGGTTCAATCCCACCGCATTTGGTTATATTTTTCTGCATCTCTGGCTTATCTGCATGATGTGGAATGTGGTCGATTTACTGATTTTTGATTGGCTGATATTCTGCACCATTACGCCAAAATCTTTCATCTTGCCGGGGACAGAAGGCTGTAAAGGTTATAAAGACTATAAATTTCATGTCATCGGCTTTTTAAAAGGATTGGTTTACATGACGCTTATGGCATTGATTTTCGGCGGTTTAGATTTTATAATACTAAAGTTTTTAATCTGGTGAATTTAATAATACACTGCGGCATATTCTGATCTTTTATTATATCTTTCATCTACAATACTTATTTTGAGAGGATGTTAGACCGTCCATTCAAGCTCCAGCGCAATCGCTATAAGCAGTCTATCAAGTATAGTCTGACACGAATGATTCTGGCGATGCCGGAGGACGCAGCCAAACCGTTATGACTTCAGTTCCAATAACAGAAGATGCCCCATGTTTACGCCGACCGTATAACATGTTATGATATCCAAAGATGAAACAGGCGAAAGGAGACGGCCGTTAAAATGACGATACGACATTTGCGGATATTTATTGCCGTGCACGACAAACAAAGCATGACGGCCGCCGCCAATCAGCTGTATATGACGCAGCCTTCCATAAGCCAGGCGATTAAAGAATTGGAGGCGTATTACGGTGTCATCCTGTTTGAACGTCTATCACATAAGCTTTATATCACAGAATCCGGAAAAACGCTTTATCAGTATGCTTCGCACATCATCAAACTGTTTGATGAATTGGAAGACGGCGTCAAAGAAACTTCCTCACACAAGAAACTGACGATTGGGGCAAATTATACGGCAGGATCAACCCTCATTGAGCGGTATATCCGGCAATTCAATGTGATATTCCCCGATTCGGAAATCCGCGTTCGAATCAACAAGGCATCCATCCTCACAGAGATGCTGCGAAGCAACGAACTTGATCTCGCCCTGATGGAAGAAAACGATCTGCCCGATCTGAAACAGGAAATCTTCTATGACGATCGAATCGTCATAGTGGCTGACCCAGAACATCCTTTGGCGAAGAAAAAAAAGATTGCCGCAGCCGACCTTGTGAACGAGCGCCTACTTCTGCGGGAAAAGGGGGCGGGCGTTCGAAACCTGTTTGAATCCAAAATGAACCATCTGGGCTTATCGATCCAGCCATATTGGGAAAGCACCAGCACAACCGCCCTGATCCATGCAGCAAATAACCGGCTTGGCATTGCGGTGCTGCCATTCCAGCTTGTCCTAGAGCAGATTGCCTCTGGCTCCCTAAAGGAATTGAAGATAGAGGGTATGGATCTCAGCCGAAAACTGGCAATCTTTTATCACAAAAACAAGTTTTTAACCAGTGCCATCAAGGAGTTTATCCGCATCTGTCACACGCCTTCCGAATAAAAAAAGCCCTCAATGAGGGCTTTTTTTATCGCATATTGGGACTCAGATGGCAATGATAACAGAAGTGGCCTTGATGATGGCTTTTACTTTTACTCCAGGGACCAAGCCCAACTCTTTGACAGCTTCCAGAGAAATCGTTGCCGCAACGTCCGCACCACCCGCGGTCTTAATGCTGACGATAGCATTCACCGCTCCTTCTTTCACGTTTACAACTTCACCTGCCAACTGATTGCGAGCGCTCAGCTTGGTGTCTCCGATGCCCACCAAAACGTCCGTGGCTTTCACTACAGCCGTGGCTGCTTTCGCGGGAGCCAGACCAAGCTCTTTGACCGCATCCCGGGAAATAGTAGCCGTGAGGATTTCACCGGCAGCCGTTTTCACGTGCACAATTGCGTTGACCGCACCCTCCTGGATCGATTCGACGGTTCCCTTAAATTCATTTCTTGCGCTGATAGTCATATGATGTTCCTTCTTTCCGCCACGTATTGGCTCATTTCTTTTTACAGGCCTATCATATCATATTTTTAAATATATGTATAATTGTATAATCATATAATTATCATAGGTATTTCAATATGATTAGTGAAGAACCTCGACTCGGTCGCGAAGTCTGCCGCAAAGCGCATAAGCTCCCGTTGGCATGACGATCCATGTGGAAGCTGTATTGAAAAAACAGCCGCGGACTGCCACACAGATTTACGCGGTGTGGTCTGCAATGAACCGTATTCGCACGGAGAATAAAACGCTACTGCACCACAAAATTCAACTTGGCATCATCGTAAAAACGCACGGTCATATGGCGCGCGGCAAAAAATGTTTCGATGGCGCCGTATACGTCTGCGGAGGCCTTTTCGCCTGTCCGCTCCAGTGTAAACGACTGGCCGCCGCAAGCATCATGCATGTGAATATTGTAACCGTATGGGCGAACAAGCTCTTTCAGTTTCGGTACATCGAGCAGAGACAATGTGGACATTGTAACATCTCCTAACAATATGCATTGGTGAAGGAAACCAAGGGTTTCACAGAAATAGCCTATTAAATCCTTCGTGTCATCGAATTCTCTCAAAATCAGGTCTAAAGATCCGGTATGGCTCTATTGTTCAACTCGGTTGCCCTCCAAAGACAGGCAGTGAAGTCTCCGCAGGGTATTATGGATGACTGCGGACCGTATATTCTCGGGTATCTCCCTATAGTATCATGTAAGATACTATATATAAAAAATGTGCATTCTTTAAAAATGATTCCACAGGCATTATACTACAAACAGTCGGCTTGGCAATTGGTTGGGCATCAACCAACTGCCGAATGCTTAAGTCCTTAATATTTGAAGTAAAAGTTTCACGCTGCTTTACATGATACTTAATAGGGGGAATCGACCGTGCCGGATGCCGAATTATCAACTCAAAAAACACCTCTTACCCAATTCCTAATATTGGTTATGGCAGCCGCAAGTGGGATTACCGTTGCAAATCTATACTATATTCAGCCACTTCTCGCACAGATTGCACATATGTTTGGCATTTCGGAAGTGAGCATGGGATTTGTCGCCATGCTTACACAAATCGGTTATGCGTTGGGAATGCTTTTCATTCTGCCTTTAGCGGATATTCGGGAGAAGAAAAAACTGGTTCTGCTAATGTTGGTGCTCGCGGCAGTGTCTTTGTTGGTAATGGCCTTGGCGTGGAATGTCCCGATTCTGGCGGCGGCGTCATTGGCCATCGGGTTTACCTCCATCGTACCGCAATTGATGGTTCCGTTAGCCGCTCAGTTGGCAAATCCCCAAATACGCGGGCGCACAATTGGCAGTGTGATGAGCGGTCTGTTGATTGGAATTTTAGTTTCGCGCACATTCAGTGGACTGATTGGACAGATGTGGGGCTGGAGGATGGTGTATCTGATTGCCTGTGCCCTGATGGTCATTTTGGCTCTTTTCCTTATGCGGTTCCTGCCTGTCTGTCAGCCCGTTTCCACATTGCCATATGGGGAAGCATTTCGCTCAATGGGCGCGCTTATCAAAAAATATGCGGCACTTCGCCAAGCTGCTATTATAGGCGCCATGATGTTTGCATCGTTCAGCGCTTTTTGGACATCGTTGGTGTTTTTGTTGGCCACACCTCATTACCACATGGGAGCGGATGTTGCCGGACTGTTCGGATTGGTTGGAATTACAGGTGCGTTGGCCGCTCCTGCTATCGGCCGGATTTCTGACCATCGCAGTCCGAAGTTTACGGTTGGAACGGGTGTTGGGATTGTAATTCTGTCATATGTTTTTTTCTCTTTGGCAGGATATCAATTGTGGGGATTGATTGCCGGCGTTATCCTGTTAGATCTGGGTGTTCAGTCCTGTTTGGTGTCGAATCAGGCTCGCATCTACGCCCTAAATGCGCAAGCGCGCAATCGCCTTAACGCTGTTTTTATGGTCACTTACTTTTTAGGGGGTTCACTGGGTTCTTTGGGGGGCGCGTATTGCTATGCCCACTACGGATGGATCGGTGTTTGTCTATTTGGCCTTTTGACCCAATTGATTGCTGTTATTGTACATACAATCAGTATCCGTACAATTGACCCCAAAATGGTCGAATAAAAATTCCTTGCAATGTGTCATTACAAGATCATGCTCGTTTGAAGCAATCCTATAGCATTCCCACGCAAGGGCTTGTGCGTATCATGACAGAAATCCGTGAATTGGGAGAGCAATCCCGGTGGAATGTAACTCATGGGCACCACCGTCGCCACAGTATGGCAAGGTTTTTGTGAATGCGCTTTATGCGTCGGCAGAGACAAAACGAGTTGACCCCCGTATATGCAATTTGGCATGCAAAACATGGCGAACAGGTTCCGGAAACACCGAATCCTCTCCGTCTGCAATTTTGGAAAGCAATAGCCTCGCAGACTCCGCCCCCACTTGATAACTGGGCTGTGCGATTGCCGTAATTCCCGGGGTGACCAGTTCCGCCCACGACCAGTCGTCATATCCACAGACTGCAATATCCTCTGGAATCCGCAGACCCAAATGTTTGATTGCAGTCAAAACACTTAAAAGGCAGACACCATTTACCGTAAAGATTGCGGGTATCCCCCGTTCTCTTTTATTGAATAATGCACGGATGGTTTCCTCAACCTGCTCCGGTTTTTGAGGATCGATTACATAAATCGCATCCGCAACATTGTCGGTAAAATGCGCCCGATAAAACGAGGAGAAGGCCTCGATACGTTCATGCCGGGTGCTGATCCCGGCGGGTTCCTCGGTAAAAAGAATCAAGTTTCGAAACCCCTGCTCATATAAATGTGCAACGGTCTCACGCGTGATTTCGTGGTTATCTGTCATGACAGTATCAACTGGCGTGCTTACAGAACGGTCGACCATCACAACCGGAACATTCTTGTCCGCAAGCGCATCATAAGAATGGTCATAGTCGGCAGGGTTGACCAAAATGCCATCCACCCGCTGATCAATCAGATTTTCAATATCCTCCTGCTCACGTTTCAGATCGCTGTCAGTGCAATAAATGATAATGGAGTAGCCATTTTCCGCACAAATATCGCTAATGCCCCGCACCAGAATCGACGAAATTGGGTTGCAGATATCCGCAATCAAAACACCGATTTGATGGGAACGGTTAGATTTGAGACTGCTTGCCAGCTTATTGGGCCGAAAGTTTGCCGTGCGGATAATCTCCTCAATGCGCTCTTTGGTCTCCAGAGACATATATTCGAATTTTCCATTTAAAAATCGGGAAACCGTTGTCTTGGAAATATTGGCCGCACGTGCGATATCCTCAATCGTTACATTTTTCTTAGGCATAGGCATACCCTCTGTCAAAATGAGTACCGCTTAACAAAGCGGTATCATTGACTGTATTTCAAGATGCTTTTAGTATACGCGTTTGTTTTCCCCCACGCAATACCGCGCATAAATATCGCGACATAATTCTAACTTTACAGACTAATTACAATAACTTTACGGGAATATGATGAAATATTATGTCATGCGATTTAAAATTTTAGGAGAATGGGGGATTGCTATGAAAAAGATCATGATTGTTGACGATTCACTAATCATCCGTGTAAATTTGAAACGAATCCTACAAAAGCAAGGTTATACAATTATTGCAGAAGCAATCAATGGTCAGGACGCTGTCGAAAAATTCATGAAATTTCACCCGGATCTTGTTACGATGGATATTACCATGCCGGTACTGGACGGAATATCCGCATTGGAAAGAATCCGACTGCTGGACAAAGATGCCTGTGTGGTCATGATTTCCGCGTTGGGACAGGAAATCAAAATCATTGAAGCAATGAATAAAGGGGCGCGGCATTACATCATCAAACCGTTTCAGGAGGCCGATGTAGTCAATAAAATTAAAGAGATACTTCAAACAAATGCGGAGGAAGCAGTCGATGTCTATGCCACGAAATAATGGCTTTGAAGCTTTCGACAAAGAGGGAGACTTGGAGCAGTTTGTGCTTCAGGCTCCCACTGTAAAATCCACCGTAGACGGACAGGCTGTCAAGGCAATTATGGATGACACCCCCAATGCCGAGGGTGTGGTCGTCATGGAAAACAGTGAACCCGTTGGTATTGTTATGCGCACTGCATTTTTTCAGAAAATGAGTACGCTTTACGGTCATTCACTTTATATGAAACGACCGGTCAATATTTTAATGGATTCGAATTTTATGGAAGTGGACATCACCCACCACGTCGCTCAAATCGGCATCCAGGCCATGAACCGGGAACAGAGTAAATTATACGACTACATCATTGTTCGCAAAAATGGAACGTATTGCGGCATTATCAGCATCCGATTATTTCTTGTAGAACTGGCGAAGCGCAATGAGGCGCAGATTAATGTTCTACAGAATCAGCAGCAAAAGCTGCTGACTGCACATGAACAGGAAATTTTGCTCAGAAAAGATTTGGAATATCGGTCAAACTCCATCCGAAATCTTTTGAACCATGCCGACCAAGGTTTTTTGTGGTTTGGAAAAGATCTAATCATTAAAAAAGAGTATAGTTATACCTGCATGAACATATTCCACAAGCCCATTGGAGCATTGTCGTATCTCGATTTGATGATACCATATTTTGGACATGACAAAGTTGCAGTGTTTCAGATGGCTTGCGAAAGCTATTTCCAAAACGATTCATCTGTGACGGACAATGTTTATTTGATGCTCCTTCCATCAGACTGCATAATAGATGGAAAAAACATCCACATTGACTATCGCAGGATTGAAAGCGATGGGCAAAAAGCCGTGATGGTCATCCTAAACGACATAACGGAAAAAATAGGCCTGGAAAAAGCAATGGAAGAGGACCGCCGTAAGCAACATCTCATGTTAAAGGCTGTCAGCTGTCAGGCACAAATCAAGCAAATGATTGATGAGTTCCGTGATATTTTTTCCGGGGGATATCAAGCCTTTTTTAAAGGTAAAATGGATTTCCATGATGCATTGGATGCGCTCTTTCGATCCGTCCATACATTTAAAGGAGACTTTGCGCAATATGGCTTTATTTCTGCATCAAATCGGTTACATAAATTTGAGGACGCTTTACTGAAGGTGATTGATCAAGGTGAAAGCACCTCAATCGCTGACGTTGACCGTATTATGGCAGACGCCGATCCAGAAAGCATGCTCAAACCGGATCTGCATATGATCTTTGAAGTTTTGGGAAGCGATTATTTTGATAAAAGTGAACAAATCACCTTTCCAAAATCCAAATTTGCAGAAATCGAAACATGCATTTCAAGTGCTGCTGAGCCGCTCGACCGGTCTGCTGTACTCCACTTGCTCAGAAGTCTGCGTCACAAAAACATCAAGGTGTTCTTGGAACAATACCGTGATTATTTGCAATATTTATCGAATCGTGTCATGAAGCATTTGCCAATCTATTTAATTGAAGGGGACGACGTCGAAATTGACGAAGAGCACTATGGGGATTTTTTGAAATCATTGGTGCATGTGTTCCGCAATATTATGGATCATGGAATCGAAACGGATGAAGAACGTCTTATGCGCGGTAAAGAAGAGCGAGGGCTGGTAGAATGCCGCATATCCCGGCTAAATAGCCAGTGGTTTACGCTCTGCATTTCGGATGACGGGCAAGGGATAGACTTTCATAAGATTAAAGACAAGGCGCTTGCAAACGGATTGTGCACAGTTGATGAACTGAAAACAATGACAAAAGATGAGATAAGTGCCTTCATCTTTGCGGATCATTTCTCCACCAAAGAACAAGTGGACACCCTCTCCGGGAGAGGAGTCGGCATGTCGGCGTTTCGAGAGGCGTGCAGGAGCCTTGGGGGCGAAGTGAGCGTAACTACAGAAGAAGGGAAAGGAACGTCCTTTCTGATTCAATTACCGTACCAACATTAAAGGAGGGGCTGCATTTGGAGACCCAGTATTCAACAATTTTCATAGAGGCATGGAACACCGTGCTTCAATCCTTTTCTGCAAAACATATCACGAAAGCAGCTGTGGAATCTCCGCAAGAGCATATGGAGAACAGTGACATCTGTGTCTCGATGGGGATTATTGGCGACCTTGATGGGCAAGTTTATCTGTTGATGAACGCGGAAACTGGAAAAGTCCTTGCCTCGGAGATGCTTGGCGGTATGGAAATCACGGATGTGGATGAGTTGGTCATCAGCGCAGTTGGTGAGATGTGCAACATGGTCATGGGAAATGCCTGCTCCAGCATCAGTCTGCTGCACGCAAATGTCGATATCACACCACCGACCGTCGTTGCGGGGGAAATACTCCCGCCGCCACGAATCAAACCATCGTATACTATTTCGTTGGTTTTAGAGGACATGAATGCACTTGATTTCAATGTGGCTGTGCAGACCGCTTAACATGTTTCTATAAGATCAAATCATGCACACAGATGGGAAAACAACCGCTCAAAATCCGCTGCACATCAGCCTACTGTTTGTGTGACAAAGTCAATCGTTTCAAAAATGAATCATACGTATTGCCTTATACAAAAATCTCGTCTCCCATTCTCAGGAGACGAGATTTTTTCCTTGATCAGCTATGCCAAAGACAAATACGCGGTACTATCCGCATACGTTGGCAAGGATGTACTGGCGCGAGTCTCGGTCAATGCCCCGCGTTTCACTTTTGTTTCGGTACAGTTTCCCAGTCTTTTAGAAAGCGTTCAATTCCAATTTTGGTGAGTGGATGTTCTATCATCTGGCAGATAACCTTATACGGCACCGTAGCAATGTGTGCACCGGCCTTAGCCGCTTCCGTCACATGCAGCGGGCTGCGGATACTTGCCGCGATAATCTCTGTGGAGATGCTGTGGATTTTGAAAATCTCCGCGATGTCCTGCACAAGGGTAAGCCCTTCCCATGAGATATCATCCACCCGCCCAAGAAATGGACTGACATAAGTGGCACCCGCCCGTGCCGCCAGCAACGCCTGTGCCGCAGAAAATATCAGAGTCACATTGGTGTGGATGCCTTTTGCCGTCAGCAGCTTGACGGCTTTCAATCCCTCGGCACACATAGGGATCTTGATGACGATATTCCGGTTCATTGCCGCAAGCGGACCCGCTTCTTCTACCATGCCGGCCGCTTCCAGTGAAATGACCTCCGCGGAGATCGGCCCATCCACAATCGTCGTGATTTCTTTGACAACATCCTCAAACACCCGCCCGGATTTGGCAATCAGAGAAGGATTGGTGGTCACACCACAGATAACACCAAGGTCGTTAGCGGCGCGAATTTCATTTACATCGGCCGTATCAATAAATAATTTCATAAAACTTATTTCCTCTTTTCATTATTTTTCAAGTGCCGTGTCCAGTTCTTGGACAGCAGCGTGTGTTGCTCATTATTTGGTGCCATATCGTGCATTGGTGATCTTGCCGTCGATTCGGCTCTTATGCGTGCATGGGTACAGGATAAGTCTGCGTATATGCGGCTCTTGCATGGTTGATTTCCTTTATAAATTGGGCGGCCGTTTCAGTCACACGGGCATAATCTCCGGTTTCCGCCCCTTTGGTCAAATCACCGCCCGCGCCGACCGCTATTGCCCCGGCCCGCACCCACTCCTTTATATTCTCTAGGTTTACACCTCCTGTTGGCATAAACTCCGCCTGTGGTAGCGGGCCTTTGAATGCGCGAATGATGGAGGGACCAAACGCGCCACCCGGAAATAATTTGAGGATCTCCGCCCCATATTCCAATGCCCGGATACTTTCCTCAACCGTCATCACGCCAGGGATACAGGCAATTGCATAGCGGTTGCAGAGTTTTAATGTATCAATCTGAAGAGACGGGCTTACAACATATTGGGCACCAGCCAAAATACTATATCTGGCGGTTTCCGGGTCGAGTACCGTACCTGCGCCGACCAGCAATTCCTCATTGCCATAGGTTTGGACAAGCTGATGAATCAAGTCTATAGCACCGGGCACCGTCATGGTGACTTCAATAGCCTGTATCCCGCCCTTTTTGACCGCTTCAACAAGATGCATCCCCTGCTCAAAGGAGCCTGCCCGAATCACGGCAACCACGCCGGTCTGCCGAATCCGTTCCAATGTTTCATGCTTACTCATAGTGACTACCTCCCATCTTCATCACCGCTTCCATGCCAGCGGAGTCAAAAGCATTCGTCTTTGATATACAACGTACCAAATTCCAACACATCAATATAGAACCGGGCTTCTTTGGCGATGCGCAGTGCATCGTCCAGCGATTTCCGATCAATGTCCAGTTGAATTAGTATGAAACAGCTCTCCTTTGCACCTGCGTGCGATGAGTGCTCATGAACGCCTCAAGCGTTGGGCGATCGGGCAGATCTTTGTTGTCATAGGGCGACATAATCTGCATCGTACCAATGGCATTTCCGCGTTCGACCGCCTGTGCAAGGGATAGATGGTCGAGCAATGCGCTGATGACGCCGGCGGCAAAACCATCCCCTGCCCCAACGGTATCGACTTTCCGGTCCTCACGGAACGGCGGAAGATACGCTGCCTGATGGTCCGCTGTCTGGAAATAGGCGCCGTCAGGCCCTAATTTAATAATGACCCCTTTCACACCAAGATTCAAGTAAAAATCGGAGATGGATTTTTCGTCCTCCAAGCCGGTTAGTATTTTTCCTTCGTGGATACCCGGCAAGATGTAGTCACAGAGGGGAGCCAGCTCGTTAATGGTACGAACCATGGTTGGTTCGTCCGGCCAAAGGCTGGGACGCAGATTGGGATCGTATGTGATGGAAAGCCCGTGCTCACGCGCCCGCCTGGCCAGCTCCACAGTCACT
The DNA here is from genome assembly GCF_047718355.1 of Ethanoligenens sp. Classification (NCBI taxonomy): domain Bacteria; kingdom Bacillati; phylum Bacillota; class Clostridia; order Eubacteriales; family Oscillospiraceae; genus Ethanoligenens; species Ethanoligenens sp. Next base: position 2,073 of record NZ_JBDNLG010000019.1, on the reverse strand, counting down.
TTAAGTGTATTTTCTGAAAGCGCTGGAAAAATGCCGGTCAAGTGTAGGTGGTCATATTGTGTGATGTCGACTGTTTTCAAATCATCCAGAGAAAACATCGAGGCCGCCGACCGTTTACGAAAATAAGCCACCATAGGATTAAGTGCCTTCTGTTTCAGCTGGAATCCGGTCGGATAAGCATTGTCCCATTGAATATGGGAAATATCGATCTGTTCATTGCTTAAAAAATTACGAATGTATTTTCCCAACGGGTCATTCCCCAAACGGGTCAAATAGCTGACTTGATGCCCAAGCCGCCGCAACCCGACGCCGACGTTGACCTCCGCACCGGCGATATCACGGGTAAACGTCTGCACATCCTCTAGTTTGCCTTCCGTCTGGGCGATGAACATCACCATCGGTTCACCGATCAACAATATGTTTGACATAACAAGCACCTCCAAAATCATGCGACTATGCTAGATTGTTTCGTATAAAAAAAGTGGAACTATACTGCTGTTTATTTAACGGTGTGCACACCGACCAGCACCGGATTTTGCTGTTTTTTTTCGCTGTTTTTGCGAACCACACACATCAGCACTACCGATACGACCAGAGAAGCCGCCATAAAGAAAAATGATGCGCTTGGGCTGCCGGTAGCCCCGTTGAGATACCCCACGAAATACGCCCCAACAAAAGACCCCAACGCACCCATGCCGTTGATCAACGCTGTCGCTACACCAGCAACATTCTTGGGAAGCAGCTCTGTAATAAACGCGAAGAAAGAACCGTATGGGGCATACATGACGCCGCCCGCCACACAAAGCAGCGCATAGGAAAGCCAGAAGTTTGTCGCTCCAAATTGATAGGAAAGATAGAAGCATACGGCGCCGATGAGCAACGGTACCCAAATGAAGACTTTCCGTTTCATCGTTTTATCCGAGAAATACGAGGTTACCAACATCATGACAGTTGCGAACAGATACGGCAAGGCGGACAGCCAACCCGTGCTGGTAATGCCAAACTTGCTGCCGTTTTTGATAATGGACGGCAGCCACATAACAAATCCATACACGCCGATGCTCCAGAAAAAATATTGCATAGCCAGTGCGATCACTTTGGGTTTCTTAAAAGCCGCGGCATAATTTTTGACAGGAACGATGTCTTTTTGTTCCTCCTGCAAGATGCCTTCCAGTTCCTGTTTCTCACTATGCGTCAGCCACTTTGCCTGAGACGGTTTATCCTGAATGACTGCCAACCAGATGAATGCCCAGATAATCGGCGGAATGCCCTCTATAATGAACATATTTTTCCAGCCTACATGCTCCAGCAGATAGCCGGAAACAATGGACATCCACATGATGGTCACCGGATTGCCCAAGATCAAGAAGGAATTTGCTTTCGACCGTTCGGATTTTGTGAACCAGTTGCTCAAGAAAATCAACATGGCCGGCATGACTGCACTTTCCACAATGCCAAGCAAGAAGCGAATCACATACAAGTACCGAACGTTATTGACAATGCCTGTAGCGGAGGCAAGAACACCCCAAACAATTAAGCTGATAAAAACAAGTTTTTTAGCGCTTCTTTTTTGAGCGTAAATGGCGCCCGGAATCTGGAAGAAAAAATATCCGAAGAAAAACAATGCGCTCAGCATAGACGTAACCGCCGTCGTGATATGCAGAGAGTCTCCCATACCTCCGGCAACCGCCGAGCCAAAATTGGAACGGTCGAGATAGGCCAAACTGTATGTGATAAACGCAATAGGAATAATCCTCAACCATCTTTTTCTGGAAGACGCGTTTTGAATTTCATTCATAATAGACCCTTCTTTCATCAATATCATCAAACCATTTAGGATTTGCGCATTATAAATCGGTTTAGTGAAACGGTTTCGTTAATCGGTAAATAAACTGGGCCTAAAAAAACACACACATTGCACGCACCAACCATGTCGAACACTTTATGAACACGCTGAATAACATCAATATATGTGTACCGATTAACTAAAATGTCTATATCATGCCTTTTCCTTTTTGTGCTTTTAGTATACTCCCCCTTCCTGCATTGCACAATATCCATATTGCATCAATA
>NZ_JBDNLG010000018.1:0-37341 GCF_047718355.1 Ethanoligenens sp. | reverse complement strand
CGATTCTATAAAATAAATAGAGTAATTAATATGCAAGTTCCTGTTGCAAAGCGGAAACAGAATGGAGAGATATCATGGCGAAACGGACTCTTCGCCCCGGATGCGCCGGTTCTCTGACGGCCATTGCGGTTTGTTTGGTCGGTGGGTTGGTGTTTGCCTATGCCATTTTCAATAAGCACAATGCCCCGGTCACATCCGGTGCGAGCACAAGCGCAGTTGCCTCGGCGGCTTCTTCTGTCGCTTCCAAAACCGGCGCCCTAGCTTCGGAAATGAAGACCGGCGGCCTGCTGATGCTTGTCAACGCCCAAAATCCGCTGCCGTCCGGTTATGTACCCACGCTGGATACGGTGGATAAGTACTATTATACGACTTCGGACAAGGACAACCATTTTGACTCCCGCGCAGCGCCGCACCTCACGCAGATGATTCATGATGCGCGTGCAGCCGGTGTGCAGCTGGTGATTTATTCGGGCTACCGCAGTATGGCGTATCAAACGAACAATTTTGACCGTAAAGTTTCGCAGTACCGCGCGGATGGCTATGGCGCGAGCGCGGCGTCCTCAAAAGCGGCGACGCTGGTTGCGCCGCCGGGCACGAGCGAGCATGAAAGCGGGCTGGCCGCCGATATCGTTTCCACCGATTGGTTGAAAAAAAACAGCGACCTGAGCGATGCCTTTGATAAGACGGATGCCTTCGCGTGGCTGGAGAAACACGCGGCGGACTATGGATTCATCCTGCGCTATCCAAAAGGGAAGACCAGTATCACAGGTATCGAATATGAGCCGTGGCACTGGCGGTATGTGGGCAGAGACAACGCCGAAAAGATCAATGCCGCCGGGCTTTGCTTGGAAGAGTATGACGGAAAAGCCTGAGAGATTCTTAAAAAAGGATTGACAGGCGCCTGCTTTTTTGCTATACTAAGTCACACAATAAAGCAGGGGAACCATTCCGTCCTCACCTCGTGTGCCGCTGGCCCCGAGGTCAATATCGTCGGCATTCCTGATCACAATGGTGAGGAATGGATGAACCGGTGTATTCGAGCGGATGGATGTTTCCATCCGCTTTTTTGGCGGGCGCGGGCTTTTTGCGCCGGAACGTTTGCTTTTATCCCGCTTGCGCATGGCGCGGCTTGGTGATAATAGAGCGGCCTGTGGCCGCACGAAATCGAATGGCGTGTCGTTCTACGGCGGATGCGGGAACGGCTTGCTGTGATAATCTGGACTTTTGGAGGTGCTGGCCATCAGTAACAAGGAAATGCTTCTCAATGAAGAAATCAGGGACAGGGAGGTCCGTGTGATCGGTGCGGACGGCAGCCAGCTTGGCATCCTTTCGTCTCGCGAGGCACTGCGTTTGGCCGAGGAAAAGAATTTGGATCTGGTCAAGATCGCACCGCAGGCGAAGCCGCCGGTTTGCCGTATCATGGATTACGGAAAATTCCGCTTCGAGCAGGCCAAAAAAGAAAAAGAAGCAAAAAAGAATCAGCATATTGTCGAAATCAAAGAGATCCGTATGTCGCTCAATATTGACACACACGACCTGGAAACCAAGGCGGGTCATGCCATGCAGTTTTTGCGGTCGGGTGACCGTGTAAAAGTAACGGTTCGCTTCCGGGGCCGTGAAATGGCGCATACTGAACTTGGACGGACGTTGCTGAACCGCTTTGCCGTATTGTGCGAGGGTCTTTCTTCCGTAGAAAAACTGCCGAAGCTCGAAGGACGCAGCATGTCTTTGTTCCTTGTGGCCAAGCCCGTAAAAGAACCAAACAGCAAGGGAGGAAACCAGAATGCCAAAGCTTAAAACACACAGCGGCGCGTCTAAACGCCTGCGGTTTACCAAAACAGGCAAGATCAAACGCGCGCACGCGTTCAAATCCCACATCCTCAACAAAAAGGATACCAAACGCAAACGGGGTCTGCGTCAGGCTGCTTATGCCGATGCCACCAATGTCGGCGCGCTCAAACGCCTTTGCCCGTATAGCTGAACAGGCAGTGTATTTGTAACAGCGCCGTCCAGCTGGACGGCATTGATGGAGGATTAAGCAAAGATGGCGAGAGTCAAGGGCGCGATGATGACGCGCAAACGCAGAAAAAAGATTTTAAAACTGGCAAAAGGATACTGGGGCGGTAAAAGCCGTTTGTTCCGCACGGCCAATGAAGCCGTAATGAAATCCCTCAGCTATGCCTATGTGGGCCGCAAACTGAAAAAACGTGATTTCCGTTCGCTTTGGATTACGCGCATTTCCGCAGCGTGCAAACTCAACGGAATGAATTATTCTACATTTATCAATGGCTTGAAAAAGGCGGATATCGTCCTTAACCGCAAGATTCTTTCGGGACTTGCAGTCAATGATAGCGCCGGATTCACCTCCCTGGTGGAAAAAGCGAAAGCTGCGCTTTGATTTACCGGTAGAAAAACCGCCCTTGCGCGCAATTTTTTGCGCCGCGGGCGGTTTTTTTATTGTGCGCAAAAATGAGGGGATGCTTTTGGCGCGCAGGCAGAATAGGAGGATATGGGGCATATGATGGAGATCACAAGCCGCGAAAACCCACTGATACGCGATTATACCCATCTGCGGGATAACCGTGCATACCGGCGGGAGACTGGCCGCTTTGTGCTGGAAGGCGCACGCCTGCTGGCAGACGCATTGGAGAGCGGCGTCCGGATGGAAACGGCTTTTTTTACCGACGCGGCCATGGAAAAGCACGCTGCCTTGTGCCAAACCGCCGGCCAAAAAGGAGTGCGCGTTTGCATGGTGGGCAGTTCTGTGGCGGTGAAGCTGGCGGATACTTCCGCGCCGCAGGGCATCTTCGCCACCGCATTTATGCTTGACAAAGCGTTCGCGTTGGATAAAATAAAATTAGGCGGCGTATATGCGGCGCTGGAAGATATCAGTGACCCCGGCAATCTGGGAACCATTTTGCGCACGGCCGAGGCGCTGGGACTTTCCGGCATCCTGCTGTCCAAAGGCTGCACGGATATCTATGCGCCCAAAGTCGTGCGGGCTTCCATGGGAGCTGTGTTTCGCACGGCGTTCCTACAGGTGGACGATCTGCCTGCCGCGTTGTCGTTGTTGAACGACAATGGCATACAAACCCTCGCCGCACTTGCGGGCGGCACCACCAGACTGCTCACGCAGCTCGATCTGCATGGCGGCGTGGTGGTGGCCATCGGCAATGAAGGCGCGGGGCTGACAGATGCCTGTGTGAAGGTATGCAAGCCGTTTACCATCCCCATGAAAGGACGGGCGGAATCGCTCAATGCAGCGGCTGCGGCCGCCATTGTCATGTGGGAAATAATGCGCGGCCGATAAGGACGTTGATTTTATTGACAGATGTAGAACATTGGATCTGGCTTGTACTGGCGTTTTCACCCGGCAGCCCAAAACCATGCCGTCTGGCGGAAGTGCTGGGCGGCGCAAAAGCGGTATATCAGGCGGATGAAAAGGCATTGGCCGCTTCCGGCATTTGCACCGCACATGATTTGGAACTCCTGCGCCCCCATGGGTTGGAAAAGGCGCAGCGCATCGTGGAGCACTGCCTTGCGCGCGGCTATGACATCTGCACCTTGGCGGATGCATCTTATCCCGCCCGGCTCAAAGAGATTCATGCTCCGCCCGCCGTGCTGTATGTGATGGGCAGGCTGCCCACGGATGACACGCTTTGTGTTGCCATGGTGGGTGCCAGACACGTCACCGATTACGGCGCGGCGGCGGCAGAGCGGTTGGCGATGGGGCTGGCGCACGTCGGGGTGGGCGTGGTGAGCGGAATGGCCGCCGGGGTAGACACACATGCGCACAAGGGCGCGCTTAAAGGCGGCGGCAAGACTTATGCCGTGCTTGGCTGTGGGTTGGATACCGTTTATCCGTCATCCAACCGCGAATTGCATCGCCTAATTGCGAAAAACGGCGCGGTGCTTTCGGAATATCCGCCGGATGCCGGGCCGGATCGCCACCATTTTCCCGTGCGCAACCGCATCATCGCGGGGCTGTCGGCCGGCACGGTGGTGGTGGAGGCCGGGCGGAAAAGCGGGTCGCTCATCACCGCCGGACAGGCATTGGAAATGGGCAGAGATGTGTTTGCCGTGCCGGGCAGTATTTTCAGCCCCATGAGCGAGGGTACTAACCAATTGCTGCGGGAGGGTGCGAAGCCCGCCTGCGGCGTGGTGGATATCCTTGAGGAATATCCGGCAATGGTCGCGCAAACACTGTCGGTGGAACAGGCTGCCCCGGCACAGCAGTCATTTTCCCAAATGGCCGGTCACGCGGCGGAGCATCCGGGCAAGGCTGCCGCTGCGGCAGCCGATAGACCGCCTGAACCGCAGGCTTCTCCGAAACGACCGGTGGCGGGATTGGATGATGTGCAGCGCGCCGTGTATGCGTTGATGGATGGTTCACCGCGCCACGTGGATGAGCTTGCCGTGCGTGCCAACCTGCCGCCCGCGCAAGTGCTGGCGGTGCTCACGGTGCTGGAAATACAGGGGCTTGTCCGCTCCGAACCCGGCAGGCGGTTCTGCTCCGTCTAAATTGAATGGTAACAACCGTAAAGGATACAATACATGTCAAATTTGGTAATCGTGGAGTCACCGGCAAAAGCCCATACAATCAAAAAATATCTGGGACGCGGCTACACGGTCGTTGCTTCCATGGGGCATGTGCGCGATCTGCCCAAAAGCCGGATGGGTGTGGATATTGAAAACCACTTCACGCCGAAATATATCCCCATTCGCGGCAAAGCGCCTTTGATCAAGTCTTTAAAAAAGGAAGCCAAAAACAGCACCAAGATCTTTCTGGCGACTGACCCCGACCGCGAAGGGGAGGCCATTAGCTGGCATCTGGCCAACCTGCTGGGGCTGGATGAGAAAACCGCGCTGCGCGTCACGTTCAATGAGATCACTAAATCCGCTGTTAAAGATGGCATCAAGAACCCGCGTTCCATCGATCTGGATTTGGTCAATGCCTATCAGGCACGCCGTATCCTTGACCGCATCGTGGGCTATCAACTCAGCCCGTTTTTGTGGAAGAAAATTCGTCCCGGCCTCTCCGCCGGACGTGTGCAGTCGGTCGCAGTGCGGCTGATTGTCGACCGTGAAGATGAAATCCGCGCATTCGTGCCGGAAGAATATTGGACCATCGATGCATCCGAATTGCTTGCGCCCAGTTCCAAAAAGCCGTTTGCTGCGCATTTTCATGGCGGATTGGACGGCAAAAGGGTCGAGGTTAAGAACAAGGAAGAAGCGGATACAATTCTTGATGCACTCAAGGGCGCGCCGTTCATTGTACGCACCGTGAAGAAAAGCGAACGCAAAAAATCCCCCGCTCCGCCGTTCACCACCTCCACGCTGCAGCAGGAAGCATCCCGCCGCCTCGGATTCCAGGCTAGGCGCACCATGCGCGCCGCGCAGGAACTGTATGAGGGCGTGGATGTGAAAGGCTATGGCGCAATCGGTCTGATTACCTATATGCGTACCGATTCGCTGCGCATCGCGGCAGAGGCCCAGCAGGCGGCACTCGCCTATGTGGGTGAAACATTTGGGCAGGACTATCTGCCCGAAAAGCCGCGGGTTTATAAATCGCGCGCCAACGCGCAGGACGCGCATGAAGCCATCCGTCCTACCATGCCGGAGCTTTCACCGGAGAAGGTCAAAGAAAGCCTGTCCGGCGATCAATTTAAGCTGTACAGACTTATTTGGGAGCGTTTTGTTGCCAGCCAGATGGCGAACAAGGTGCTGGACACCGTAAGTGTGGACATCGCCGCTGCGGATTACCTGTTTAAAGCGTCGGGCAATACGGTCAGATTTAAGGGCTTTTCCATTGTGTACGAGATGGCGATGGATGAGAACAAGGAATCCGGCAAGCCGCTGCCGATACTCAACGAGGGCGATGAACTGCAAGTTCAGAAGCTGGATGGCAATCAGCACTTTACGCAGCCGCCCGCCCGCTATACCGAGGCGTCGCTCATCAAAACGCTGGAGGAAAATGGGATTGGGCGTCCGAGCACCTATGCCACGACCATCACCACCATCCTCGCCCGTCTGTATGTGGAGCGTGAGGGGAAACAACTGGTGCCCACGCCGCTGGGTGAAGTGACCACCAAACTCATGCGCGAGCATTTCGCCAGCGTTGTGGATGTGGAATTTACGGCCAAGATGGAGAACAACTTGGACAAAGTGGAAACCGGCGAGGAGAACTGGGTGCAGATGCTCACCGATTTTTACGAGGGATTCGACCACACGCTTAAAAGAGCGGAGGAAGAGCTCGGAGATGTCCACATGAAAGTGCCGGACGAGGAGACAGACATCGTCTGTGAACTTTGCGGGCGCAAGATGGTCATTAAAAACGGACGGTACGGCAAATTCTTGGCTTGTCCCGGTTATCCCGAATGCAAGAATACCAAACCCATCGTGCAGGAGACCGGTGCGTTCTGCCCACTTTGTGGCGGACGTGTACTGGCTAAAAAATCGAAAAGCGGCAAGAAATATTTTGGTTGTGAACACAACCCCACGTGCAATTTCATGACCTGGGATACGCCGTTGGAGGAGAAATGCCCGAAATGCGGCGGCAGCCTGTTCAAGAAGCGCGGCGGCGTAGTCTATTGTGCGAAAGAGGGCTGCGGTTACAGTCGTGAGGAAAAGAAATGACCGGAGAGACACGGCATATCACTGTTGTGGGAGCGGGTCTGGCGGGCTGTGAGGCAGCGTGGCAGGCCGCCGAACGGGGCGTGGAAGTCACGCTCTATGAGATGAAACCCGCGCGTTTTTCTCCCGCGCACCACAGCCCGGATTTTGCGGAGCTGGTCTGTTCCAATTCCCTGCGCGCCGATGGACTGCAAAATGCCGTGGGGCTGCTCAAGGAGGAGATGCGTCGGCTGGACTCGCTCATCCTCACCTGCGCGGACGCGACCCGTGTACCTGCCGGCGGTGCGCTTGCCGTGGATCGCGCAGGCTTCTCCAGTATGGTCACGGAAAAACTGCGTGTGCATCCGCGCATCACGGTGGTCGAGCGGGAACTGACCGAGCTTCCAGAGGATTCTTGCGTGGTTGCAACCGGGCCGCTGACCGACGGCGCAATGGCGGAGGCGGTCGTCCGTATCTGTGGCGGCGAGGCACCGCTGCATTTCTACGACGCGGCTGCGCCCATTGTGACTGCTGAAAGCATCGATTTTGACAAAGTCTATTTTGCGGCTAGATATGGCAAGGGCGGTGCGGATTACGTCAACTGTCCGATGACGAAAGAAGAATATGACGTATTCTACGACGCGCTGGTTTCCGCTGAAGCAGCAAAGCTGCATGGTTTCGAGGAAGATGACCCCAAGGTGTTTGAGGGCTGTATGCCGGTGGAGGTGATGGCCGCGCGCGGGCGGGACACCATGCGTTTCGGCCCGCTCAAACCAGTGGGCCTGCCCGACCCGAGGACCGGGAAAGACCCTTATGCCGTGGTGCAGCTGCGGCATGACGATGCGGCAGGTGATTTGTACAACCTTGTCGGTTTCCAGACACACCTGCGGTTTTCTGAACAGAAACGGGTGTTTTCCATGATTCCCGGCCTGGAAAAGGCGGTGTTTGCGCGGTATGGCGTGATGCATCGCAATACATTTTTGAACGCGCCCGATTTGCTGGACAACTTCTACCGGTTGAAAAGTGACCCGCGCGTCTTTTTCGCCGGGCAGATGACCGGTGTAGAAGGATATGTCGAATCCGCCGCGTCCGGACTTGCCGCCGGACTTAACTGCGCCAGGCAGGTGATGGGCCTGCCGCCGGTGGATTTCACCGCACAAACCGCGATCGGCGCGTTGGCGCAGTATATCAGTGGGGCGGCGGCAAAACACTTCCAGCCCATGAATGTCAATTTCGGCATCATTGCACCGCTGGGCCGGAAAGTGAAAGTGAAACGCGACCGGTATGAAGCGATTTCCAACCGTGCGCTGGAAACACTGGCAGGTATCCAATCGGCGGACGGATGGATTTAATAAACGGATTGAGAGCAGCAGTCCGTCCCGCAGTGGGATGGTTTTCAAAATAAATGGGAGTTTTATGCCGCTCACACGGCAGAATGGAGTTTTATATGAAGATCATCATGGATGGCTTTGGCGGAGATAAAGCGCCTGCCGAGGTGCTGGAGGGCGCACACCTTGCGGTCAAAGAATACGGTGTGGAAATTTTGCTCACGGGCGAACGGGATAAACTGCGGGATGTGGCGTATGAAAAAAGCATTCCGCTCGATGGCATTGAGATTCTGGAGGCCAACAGCGTGCTGACAATGGACGATGCGCCCACGGATGTGCTGCGCGGCAAAAGAGACTGCTCCATGGCAGTGGGATTGCGCGCGCTGGCCGACGGACAGGGCGACGCGTTTGTCAGTGCAGGCAACACCGGCGCGCTGGTCGTTGGCTCACGTTCCATGCTCGGATGTGTCAACGGCCTGCGGCGTCCGGCGCTGGCGCCCATTCTGCCGGGCGCGAACGGATGCTTCATGCTTCTCGACGGCGGTGCAAATGTTGAGTGCCGCCCGGATATGCTGCTCCAGTTCGGGCACATGGGTGCAATTTATATGGAAAAGATCATCGGCATCCAAAGTCCGCGTGTCGGGCTGGCCAACATCGGTTCGGAGGAGCACAAGGGGACACCGCTTGCACAGGCTGCTTATACATTGCTGAAAGATTCCTCGTTGCGCTTCGTGGGCAATGTGGAAGGGCGCGACATCCCGTTTGATGCCTGCGACGTATTGGTTGCGGATGGGTTTACCGGTAATATCATCCTCAAATTGATTGAGGGAATGGGCCTGTTCATGGGGCAGACTATCAAAGACATGTTTACCCGGAACGTGCTGTCGATGGGCGCCGCAATGGTGGTAAAACCCGCGCTCACCGCTTTTAGGAAAAAAATGGATTACAGTGAATACGGCGGCGCACCGCTGATGGGGTTGAAAAAGCCGGTTTTCAAAGCACATGGCAGTTCCAATGCGCGCGCGTTTCAGAATGCCGTCCGGCAGGCGATGGCGTTTGTTAAGGAAGACGTAATCCGGGAGATAGAGAACAGTGCGCCCGCAGCCAAACCCGTGTCATAAAAGCGCACGGGAGGCAGACATGGCATATACTGCGACTGATGCCGCTTTTTATAAAGGGCAGAAAATATCTGTTTGAAGTTGGTGGGGGAGGTGTTTACAGTGGTGCTTGAGAGAGTGAAAGCGTTGGTTGCCGAGCAGTTCGATGTAGAAGAAGACGCACTTGGCGCGGAGACCGCTTTTGAAGAATTGGGAGCAGAACCGGAAGATGTAGTCGATTTTCTTCTGGCGCTCGATGATGAATTTGACATTGATCTTTCTGACATCCAACCGGATCGCATCGTGACCATCGGGGACGCGGTGACTGTTGTAAAAGAAGTATTGGGCCAATAACGCATGTGCGAGGGCGTCGAAGCATGAGGACGGAAAAGGACCGGAGGCATCCATGTTTGAAAAACTCGAAAAAAATCTGGGTTATACGTTTCAGGACAAGAGCCTGCTTGAAAACGCACTGACCCACTCGTCGTTTGCCAATGAGGTGAAAACACGGCACTGCGACAGCAATGAGCGGCTGGAATTTTTAGGTGATGCCGTGCTGGGCATCATCTCGGCAGAATATCTCTATTTCCATCATACGCATGTGCCGGAGGGCGAATTGACCCGCCTGCGCGCATCCATGGTCTGTGAGCGCTCTCTGCAGGGATTTTCCCGCACGGTGGGGCTGGGCGGATGGCTGCGGCTGGGGCGCGGTGAGGAAAACACCGGCGGGCGGGAACGCTCTTCCATCCTTGCCGATGCCTTTGAGGCAGTCATTGCAGCCATTTACATCGACGGCGGGCTGCCGGCGGCTAAACAGTTTGTCACCCGCTTTGCCGACCAGTTTTTTTCTGCGCATCTTGAAAGCGGGATGCGTGATTATAAGACTGAATTGCAGGAGATTGTGCAGAAAAACCACGGTGAGAAGCTGGAATATGTCCTCGCGGAGGAGTCCGGCCCTGACCACGACAAAAAATTTGTGGTGGAAGTACATCTGAACAACAACCGTATCGGCGTAGGACGCGGAGGCAGCAAAAAGGAAGCTGAACAGATGGCCGCCTGTGAAGCGCTTTCTTTGATGGGACAATAAAGGAGGACACTGTGGGCAAGCAGGCAAATGTGGCTTTTTTTATACCGCATCTGGGATGCACACATGCCTGCTCGTTCTGTGATCAGCACAGTATTGCCGGGCAGGGCACGCCCCCGTCTCCCAACGAGGTGACCGAAACGCTGGCGCGTGTGCGCGAACAGATGGGGGCGCGTGCCCAGGGTGCGGAAGTCGCTTTTTTCGGCGGCAGTTTTACTGCCATTCCACGCGCGCAGATGCGGGCGCTTCTCGAAGCCGTCGTGCCGTTTCTTGGTACGAACGGCTTTTCGGGTATTCGGCTTTCTACCCGGCCGGACGCGGTGGAGGATGAGGTGCTCGGCCTGCTCAAGGATTATGGGGTCACGTCTATTGAACTCGGTGCGCAGAGCATGGATGATGTGGTTTTGCGGCAAAACGGACGGGGGCATACCGCCGCGCAGGTGCGGGATGCCGCCGCACGTATACGCCGCGCCGGGTTTTCGCTGGGCTTGCAGATGATGACCGGTTTGCCCGGGGACAGTGCTTCCGGTGCGCGGCGTACTGCTCGGGAATTGGCCGCTCTGCAGCCGGACGCCGTTCGTATTTATCCCGCGCTGGTGTTGAGAGGCACACGCATGGCGGATTGGTGGGCGGATGGCAGGTATACGCCGCAGCCGTTGGACGAGGCCGTTCTGCTCTGTGCGGCGCTGTTCGCGTATTTTACACGCAAGGGTATCCATGTGCTGCGCATGGGCCTCCACGCTGAGGCGTCCATGCAGCGGGATTTGCTGGATGGCCCGTGGCATCCGGCGTTCGGCGAACTTTGCGAAAGCCGGCTCTATTACACCGCCGCCCGCCGGGCACTGGCAAAAGCAGGCAATGCCGATCGTCTGTATGTGGCGCGTGGACAGATCAGCAAATTGGTGGGACAGCACCGGCGGAATCTCCTTGCGCTGGAGGCGTGGACAGGCCGTCGATTGCAGATACAGGAAGACGCAGCCCTGGCCTGTTATCAAGTGCGGGCGGAAACATCTCTGTCGCATGGGCAATAGACAACCGCATTGTATGCGATAGCGCTATCTGCATAAACAGATTGATTACATAGAGGGGGTGCGCGTGTGTACCTGAAATCGCTGACGATCCATGGATTCAAATCTTTCCCCGATAAGACGGTGCTTACATTTGGACCGGGCATCACTGCTGTGGTGGGGCCGAACGGCAGCGGCAAAAGCAACATCAGCGACGCCATTCGCTGGGTGCTGGGCGAGATGTCGGTCAAAAGCCTGCGCGGCGGGCGGATGGAGGATGTCATTTTCGGCGGCACGCCGGTGCGCCGCCCGCTCAGCTATGCCGAAGTGAGCCTTGCAGTGGACAACAGCGACCATGCGTTACCGGTAGACAGCACGGAGGTGGTGGTGACCCGCCGCTATTATCGCTCGGGCGAGAGCGAGTACCGTTTGGGCGGCGCGCAGGTGCGCCTGAAGGATATTTACGAATTGTTCATGGACACCGGCCTTGGTCACGATGGGTATGCGGTTATCAGTCAGGGACGTATTGCCGAAATCGTGGGTGCGCGCAGCGAAGACCGGCGTGAAATTTTCGAGGAAGCGGCAGGCATCGCGAAGTTTCGTTACCGCAAGGTGGAGGCGGAACGGCGGCTGGCGGCGACCGAGGAAAATCTGGTGCGTTTGCGTGATATTCTGGGCGAGTTGGAAGCACGGGTCGGCCCGCTCAAAGAGCAGGCGGAAAAGGCCAAACGCTACCTGACGTTGGCGGAAGAGAAAAAGACGCTGGAAGTCGGGCTTTGGCTGCACACACTGGATGTGCGCCGCGCGGAACTGCGTACGGCAGAAAACCGGCTGGAAATCGCCCGCGCCCGTCACGGTGAGCTGGAACAGAAATTGGACACGATGGAACGCGCCATTGACGAGGCATACATGCAGTCGCAGAAAGCCGCCGCCGAGACCGACCGCCTGCGGGGTGGAGCTGCCCGGTACGAGCAGGATGCCGTGCAGTGCGAAGCGCAGGCCGCCATGTGCGAAAACGACGCCACACGCGCCGACCGCACACGTATGGAGGTCGAAGGGGAACGCGCGCAAAACGCACAGCTGGGCGAGGAGGACGAAAGCGGTCTTGCCGACCTCCGTGCACAGGTGCAGGAAAAGCGGGGCGCGCTGGAAAGCCTGCGCGATACGTTGGAGGCCTGTGAACGCGATACGCTGGCGCTCGCCAAAAAAGGGGACGCGCAGGCGTTGAAAATGCGGGAAGCATCCGCCCAATTGGCACAGGTGAATGCCCGCTTTGCGGAATTGGGGCAGCAAAAGAGTGCTACGCAATCGGCGGCGGAGAGTGCCAAAACCCGCTTGTCAGAGATCGAGCAAAGTACTTCCGGGCGTGCTGAGCGGCGCGAACAAGCCAAGGCGGCGCTGGCGGACGCGCAGGCGCGGCTGGCACAGGCACGCGAAGCGGTGCAGGGAAAAGAAAATGCCGTGAGCGGCTGCACACTCAAGTACCGAACGCGGCAGGAAAAGTTGGCAAAGGAACAGGAGCGGGTGCGCGCCCTGTCGCTGCGGGTGGGCGAGCGTACCCAGCGCGCCGCTATGCTGGCCGATTTGGAAAAGAACCTCGAAGGATTTGCGCATAGTGTAAAATTGGTGGTGCGCGAAGGGCGGCGCGGCAGTCTGTCCGGTATTTTGGGGCCGGTATCACAGCTGTTGTCCGCACAGGCGGACGTGGCGGTCGCCATTGAGACTGCGCTTGGCGGTACGGCACAGCATATCGTCACCGAAAACGAGGGGAACGCCAAAGAGGCCATCCGGTTTTTAAAGCGGTCAGATGGCGGACGCGCAACGTTCCTGCCGCTGACCAGCGTCCGCGGCGGGATGTTGGACGCAAGAGAGGTGTCGCGCTGTGCCGGGTATGTCGGCATAGCGGCGGAGCTGGTTACCTATGATGGGCGCTTCCGGGACATTGCCGAGCATTTACTTGGACGCACGGTGGTGGCGCGTGATTTGGACAGCGCGGTGGAAATTGCCCGACAATTCCGGTACCGTTTTCGCATCGTCACGTTGGACGGGCAGCAGGTGAATGCGGGCGGCTCGCTTACCGGCGGTTCGCACCGTGCGGGCGCGGGGCTGGTGTCCCGCCAGGCGGAGATTGCCAAATTGCAAGCGGAGGCGCGTACACTCCAAGCTCAACTCACGGAGGCAGAACAGACCGAGCACCGCGCCAAAGAGGGTCTTGCCGCCGCTGAGGCCGAAGTGAACGGTGCGCGCGGGGAGCTCTCGCAGGCAAAAGAAACGGCCATTCGGCTGGAGGGTGAAGAAAAGCGCCTGGCGGAACAGGCCGCTCTACTTGGTGCGGACATGCAGTCGCTGGAGGAAGAACACCGTGCCTGCATGGATAAGCTGGCAGTGCTGCATGAACAGGCGCAGCAGGTGGAGGAGCAGCTGGATGCTTGCGGGCAAGAAGTCGTGCGGGCTGAGCAGACGCTTGCCGCTTGCGGAGCGGAAGGCGATGCACTGACTGCGAGGAGGGAGGAGCAGACCGCGCGTTTGACCGACCTGCGTCTGCGCCATCTGGGCGGGGAGAAGGACGTGCAGGCGATTGTCCAGCGCATCGAAGAACTGGAACTGCGCCGCCGTGAAAAGCACGCACGGGCGGAAACACTCGCGCTGCGCATCCAGGCATTGGAGGAAGAGGCACAAGCCTCCCGTGAACGTGCACAAGCGCAGACTTCGCAGGCGGAGGCACTGCGCCAACAAGCCGCCGCGTGCCGTACAGATGCGGAAAAACAGGCGCAAGAGCGGGAAACAGTGGAGCGCCGCACAGTCGAGCTTCGGGCGGGCACACGCGCGCTCTCCGAGGAGAAAGAGAACATGTCCCGCGAACTTGCACGACTGGATGAGCGAAAGTTGTCGTTGCAAACCGGGTACGATTCGCTGATTGCCAAGCTGTGGGAAGACTATGAGCTGACACGTTCCCAGGCGGAACAGGAAGTGCCGCGTGTGGAGCATCCGGACGAGGCGGAAAAACGCCTGGTCGTCCTGCGGCATGACATCAAAGCGCTGGGCAGCGTCAATCTTGCCGCTATTGATGAATACCATGAGGTGGCAGAGCGCTACACGTTCATGAAAACGCAGACCGAGGATGTCGAACAGTCCAAAGCGGAACTGGAAACGCTCATCCGAGGACTGACCGGCGAGATGCGGGCACAGTTTTCTAAATGCTTTGCCGAAATCAACGGGCATTTTGCATCCATCTTTGTGGAATTGTTCGGCGGCGGACGGGCCTGGTTGGAACTGACCGACCCACAGGACGTGCTGACTTGCGGCATTGAGATTCATGTGCAGCCCCCGGGCAAGATTATCAAAAATCTGGCGGCGCTTTCGGGCGGTGAACAGGCGTTTGTGGCTATCGCATTGTACTTTGCCTTGCTCAAGGTGCGCCCGTCGCCGTTCTGTGTGTTGGACGAGATCGAGGCGGCGCTGGATGAGCAGAACGTGGTGCGGTATGCGTCCTATCTGCGCAGGCTGTGCGGCAGCACACAGTTCATCGTCATCACCCACCGGCGCGGCACCATGGACGAGGCGGATGTGCTCTATGGTGTAACCATGCAGGACCAGGGTGTGTCCAAGTTGCTTACTTTGCATCTGGAGGACCTGATGGAACGGCTGGGATTAGAACAAAAACGTGTGTGAGACCTGTATTCAAGGCTGGAAACATGGTATAATAGCGAATAATGGAAACAGAACGGTTTTGACCGGTATAGGGGGTTGCGCATGGGTGTTTTTGATAAAATACGCGCAGGGCTTGCCAAAACGCGCGCTTCGGTCGCCAAGCAAATGGAGCAGGTGCTTCAAAAGAGCGGCAAAGTGAATGAAGAACTGTTCGAGGAACTGGAGGAAATACTGGTTTCATCGGATGTGGGCGTCGCCACATCCGAATACTTGATTGAAAAACTGCGCGGATGGATCAAACAAGCCAAAATAGAGGATACCGACGGCGTACGCATCGCACTCAAAGCGGTGATGGCGGAGGAGCTGTTTAGCGACGTGTCGCTTAAATTGACGCCCGCACCGGCGGTGCTGCTGGTTATTGGAGTCAACGGTGTGGGAAAGACCACCACCATTGGTAAGTTGGCAGCACAGCTTAAAGCCGAGGGGAAGACCGTGCTGCTGGGCGCGCGGCACACGTCCCGCCCCGCCGCCATCGACCAGTTGGAGATTTGGGCCAACCGCGCGGGCGTAGATATCATCAAGCAGAAAGAAGGCTCCGATCCTGCTGCCGTTGTGTTTGATGCGGTGCAGGCGGGCAAGGCACGCGGCGTGGATGTGGTGATTTGCGACACTGCCGGCCGCCTGCACAACAAGAAAAATCTGATGGATGAACTCTCTAAGATTTCACGCGTGATCGACCGTGAGGCGCCGGGGGCGGCACGGGAAAACCTGCTGGTTTTGGATGCGACCACCGGACAGAACGCTGTCAATCAGGCCAAACAGTTCAAGGAGGCCGCCGGTTTGACCGGCATCATCTTAACCAAGCTGGACGGCACCGCACGCGGCGGCGTGGTGTTCGCCATCCACCATGAACTGGGCGTGCCGGTCAAATACATTGGCGTGGGTGAGCAAATTGACGATTTGCAGCCGTTTGATTCACGGGCGTTTGTAAACGCTTTGTTTGAAGGCGCCGATACGGATGCCGGACTGCCGGATGCATAACTGTGCTTTTTCGGCGGATAAATAAAAAAGGAGCGATCTCACATGACGTTTGTAGCCGCAACAGGCAACGCACATAAATTGGCGGAGATTGCCCGCATCCTCGCGCCGCTGGGGCATAAGGTGATTTCCCAGCAGGAAGCGGGCGTGGATTGCGCACCGGAAGAGAATGGCGCAACCTTCGCCGAAAACGCCCGCATCAAAGCGGAAGCTGTCTGTAAGATGGCAGACTGTCCTGCGGTTGCGGACGATTCCGGGTTATGCGTGGACGCACTGGATGGTGCGCCAGGCATCTATTCCGCGCGATACGCGGGTGCGGATGCGACCGACGACGACCGTATCGCCAAATTGCTGGATGCGCTGGACGGTCTGTCGCGCGAGAAGCGCACGGCGCGTTTTGTATCCGCAGTTTGCTGCCTGTTTCCGGACGGACGGGAAATCGCCGTGCAGGGCGAGTGCGAAGGGTTTGTTGCATTTGCAAAAGAGGGTGCGGATGGGTTCGGGTACGACCCGATATTCATTGAAGCGGTCACCGGTAAAACCTTTGCGGCGCTTTCCGGCGCGGAAAAGGATGCATGCAGCCACCGCGGCAAGGCACTGCGGGCGCTTGCGCAAGCGTTGGCCACAACCGGCAGATTATAAAACACGGCAGACAGAGAAGAGACCCGGCGTGACCGGTGTCAGATGATAGAAAATATATGGTGTAGGAAAACGGAGGATACTCGATTGCTCAATTCCAAACAGCGCGCCGCTTTGCGGGCCATGGCAAATCCCATCGACACTTTGTTCCAAGTGGGGAAACAAGGTGTGACCGAACCACTGCAGCGGCAGGCGGATATTGCTTTGCTTGCGCGCGAGCTCATCAAGCTGCGCGTATTGGAAACCGCGCCGGTTTCGGCGAAAGAAGCCGCGAACACGCTGGCGGAGGCGCTTGGTGCGGACGTGGTGCAGGTGATTGGCACGCGGTTTGTGCTCTACCGCCCCAACCCGGAACACCCGGTCATCAAGGTGTGAGGGGGAAGTGGCGTTGAATAAAATCGGCGTTTTCGGCGGCACGTTCAATCCCATACACAATGGGCACCTGCATCTTGCCAAAGGGTATCGGAACGCGCTCGGGCTGGATCGGGTGCTGTTTGTGCCCACTTGCATCCCGCCGCACAAGGATGCGGATGATTTGCTGCCCGCGTCCAACCGGCTGGATATGTGTGAGCTGGCGACGCGGGATATATCCAGCATGGCTGTCTCGGATGTGGAAATCCGCCGGGGCGGCAAAAGTTATACGGTGGATACTTTGCGCGAACTGGCGGAAATGTATCCGGATGACCAGTTGTATTTTTTGATGGGGGCGGACATGTTCCTCACCATTGAGGAGTGGAACGGGTTTGATGAAATTGCCCGCACGGCGGAACTGTGCACGGCGTCCCGTCACGAGGGCGAGCTTCCCATTTTGAAAGAGCATGCCCATATGCTGGAGCAGAAGTACGGCACACACTGCCATATCAAGGCCATTCCGGTGCTGGATATCTCCTCTACGCAGGTGCGGGACGCGCTGGCGGGCGGCGATGATATCCATGAATTGGTGCCGGACGCTGTGCAGGACTATATTTATAAAAACGGCCTGTACCGGCCATAAACGGTGCGGACAGGGACGGGACAAGGGGACAGATTCAATGGATACAGAACGGTTTCTGGAGATACTAAATCGTACACTCAGTGAAAAACGGTATTTTCACTCGCTGATGGTTTCCAAAGCAGCGGAAGAACTGGCAAAGCGGTACGGCGGAGATGTGCAGCGGGCCGCTTTTGCGGGTCTGGTGCATGACATCGCCAAAGAAATGAAGCCGGAAGCGCAGTTGCAAACCATGCAAAAATATAGTATACTGCTTGATGACGTTGAGCGTGTAACTCCCAAATTGTGGCATGCCATCGCGGGGTATGCACTGCTCAAATACGAGTACGGCGTGACCGACGAAATGGTATTGGATGCGGTGCGCTGGCACACCACGGGCCGCAAAGGGATGCCGGTGCTCAGCAAAATCGTTTATTTGGCGGACTGTATTTCCGAGGATCGGGATTTTCCCGGTGTGGAGGAGGTTCGTGCCGCCGCCGAACGTTCGCTGGATGACGGGTATCTGGAGATGCTGAACCGCTCAATTGAGGGGCTGCTGCACTTCGGGGCGCTTTTGCATATGGGCACGGTGGAGGCGCGTAATGAATTGCTGCTGACAAGGCGGGATGTTTCCGCTGCAACATAAGGCGTGGAGTTTCCCGCCGGTTTTCGCCCTCGCGGCGGTGCATGGGCAGGCCGCCCGTGCATCGTCGTTTTCTTTTTGCAGAAATAGAAATGAAACAGAAATAAGGAGGCGGTCTCTCTGACCTCAAAGGAACTATTAGAAAAAGCAGTTGCGATTTTAAGCAACCGCAAAGCGGAAGATCTGACAGCGATCGGAATCGGCGGCATCAGCATTGTGGCGGATTATTTTCTGTTGGCGACCGGTAACAGCACCACACAGGTGAAGTCGCTGGCCGAAGAGGTGGAATTCCAATTTTCGCAGGTGGGTGAAGAGCCGCTGCGGACGGAGGGGATGCGCTCCGGCACTTGGGCTGTGCTCGATTATGGCGGTCTGGTCGTTCATATCTTCCATCGGGAGACCCGCGCGTTTTACAATCTGGAACGTCTTTGGGCGGATGGGGAACGCATTGATATACAGCAATTGATCAAGCAGGAGGACTGAACCGTGCACTACGATTTCGCCGCAATTGAAAAGAAATGGCAGAAAATCTGGGAGGATACCGGCGCTTTTCACGCAAAGAACGACTTTTCACTCCCCAAGTTTTATGCGCTGGTTGAATTTCCATATCCGTCCGGACAAGGGCTGCATGTTGGGCATCCGCGTTCCTACACGGCATTGGACATCGTGGCGCGCAAACGGCGGCTGGAAGGCTACAATGTGCTTTACCCGATGGGGTGGGACGCATTCGGTCTGCCCACGGAGAACTTTGCCATCAAGAACCACATCCATCCCGAGGTTGTGACCAAAAACAATGTGGCGCATTTTAAGCAGCAGCTGCAATCGTTGGGGCTGTCGTTTGACTGGTCGCGGGAAATTAACACCACAGACCCGTCCTATTATAAATGGACACAGTGGATTTTTCTTCAGCTTTATAAAAAGGGCCTTGCCTATAAAAAGGAGATGCGCGTCAACTGGTGTACCTCCTGTAAATGTGTGTTGGCGAACGAAGAGGTCGTCAATGGTGTGTGTGAACGCTGCGGAAGCGAAGTGGTTCACAAGGTCAAGAGCCAGTGGATGCTGAAAATCACGGCGTATGCCCAGCGCCTGATCGACGACCTGGATAATCTGGACTATATTGAGCGCGTCAAGACCCAGCAGAAAAACTGGATTGGGCGCTCGACCGGCGCGCAGGTGCGGTTTGATACCACAGCCGGCGACCCGCTCTTGATTTACACCACACGCCCGGATACGATTTTCGGTGCGACCTATATGGTCATCGCACCCGAGCATCCCATCCTTGAAAAGTGGACGGCTCAAATTGAAAATCTGGACGCGGTGCGTGCCTATCAGGATGAAGCGGCACATAAATCCGACTTCGAGCGCACCGAGGTGCAAAAAGAGAAGACCGGCGTGGAGATCAAGGGCGTGCGCGCCGTCAACCCCGCTACAGGCAAGGAAATTCCGATCTTCCTGTCGGATTATGTGCTGGTCACCTATGGCACAGGCGCCATTATGGCAGTTCCGGCGCATGACGAACGCGACTGGGCGTTCGCGCGTACATTTGACCTGCCCATTGTCGAGGTGGTCGCGGGCGGCAGCGTGGAGAAAGAAGCTTTTACCGACTGTGCGACCGGCAAACTGGTCAACTCCGGGTTCCTGGATGGACTCGCAGTGGAACAGGCGAAAGAAAAGATCATCGGCTGGTTACAGGAAACCGGACGCGGCGAGGCAAAAGTGAATTACAAACTGCGCGACTGGGTATTCTCCCGCCAGCGCTATTGGGGCGAACCCATCCCCATTGTTCACTGCGATAAATGCGGTTATGTGCCGGTGCCGGAAGACCAGCTGCCGCTGCGCCTGCCGGAAGTCGATTCCTACGAGCCGACGGACAACGGTGAATCCCCGCTGGCGGCCATGACTGACTGGGTAAACACCACCTGCCCGCATTGCGGCGGCCCGGCCAAGCGGGAGACCGACACCATGCCCCAGTGGGCGGGTTCCTCGTGGTATTTTCTGCGCTATACCGACCCGCACAACGACAAGGCACTTGCCTCACCGGAGGCACTGCAATACTGGCTGCCGGTGGACTGGTACAACGGCGGCATGGAGCATACCACATTGCATCTGCTCTATTCGCGTTTTTGGCACAAGGCCCTGTTTGACCTCAATATTGTGCCCACATCGGAACCATATCAGAAGCGGACAAGCCACGGCATGATTTTAGGCGAAAATGGCGAGAAAATGTCCAAATCGCGTGGAAACGTGGTCAACCCCGATGAGATGGTGAAGGCCCACGGTGCGGATACGCTGCGGCTGTATGAAATGTTTATCGGAGACTTTGAAAAGGCCGCCCCGTGGTCGGACGCCGGCATCCGCGGCAGCAAGCGCTTTTTGGAGCGTGTGTGGAATCTACAGGAGAAACTTTCTCCCGAAGATACGTATCGCCCGGCGCTGGAAAGCGACCTGCACAAGACCGTCAAAAAGGTGACGTCCGATATTGAAGACATGAAGTTTAATACGGCGATTGCCGCGCTGATGACGCTGCTCAACCGACTGAGTAAAGAGGGCGTATCGCGTGGGGAGTGGCGTACATTTTTGCTTCTGCTCAACCCGTTTGCGCCGCATATCACCGAGGAACTGTGGGAAGCCACCGGACTGGGCGGCAAACTGAATGCGCAGAAGTGGCCGTCGTATGACGAAGCCAAATGTGTGGACGCACGGGTGCAGATGGCGGTGCAGGTGTGCGGCAAACTGCGCGGCACCGTGGAAATGGATGCCGACGCCGATCAGGAAACGGTGAAAGCCGCCGCACTGGAATTGCCGCGTGTGCAAGCCAATCTGGAAGGTAAGCAGATTGTCAAGGTGATTTTCGTAAAAGGTCGGCTGCTCAATATCGTAGCCAAATAAACAGTAATATGTAAAAGAAAACAGGGATTGCCCGGTCGGGCAATCCCTGTTTTGGCATGTATCGGTATTTGTGTTACTCGTCCATCAAAGCACAGGGCGAGATATGGCGCACGCGCCCGGCAGCCAGCATCGAGATGACAAAAGTCAGCAGCGCAATGACGACACAGATTACCGGAACGGTTGCACCGGGCAGAATGAACGCCACCTTCAAAAGTCCCATTTGGCGAAATAGTGTGCTGACAAGTGGATTTGCAAGGAATTGCCCCAGCAGGCCGCCCGCCAATGCGCCCACAATGCCCACCGGCAGAAAACTGAGTGCGACCTGCCGCTTGAGCTGCGCGGTCGTGAAGCCCAGTGCCTTCTGGATACCGAACTCCTGGCGGCGGTGCACCAACATCGCGCCGGTGAGCAGCGCGAGAATGAGGATGACAATCAATCCCATCACCATGAACATCAGGGTAGCAAAGACGGCAACCACTTTCCCATAAGAGCCGAAAGCGCTCGTTCGGGTTGCACAGTCGTTGGACACACCGGTGGCCTGTGTGCTAAAGCGGGTGCTGATGGTGTGCATGGTGTCTGTAATATGCGTGTGGTTTTCGGTGTAGACGTACAGATAGGAAGGTACGTAGTGCGGGGCAATCCGGCGGAACCCTGCATCGGTGAAATACGTGCCTTTCCCCAGGTCGTTGACGCTCTGAGTCAAGCCGGTGATGAGGTAATTTGCGGTTTGCCCGTTGCAGGTGATGCGCACGGAATCCCCAACGCCTTTATGCAGTCGGCTTGCCAACATGCCGCCGATGGCGATCTCGTTGTCGTGTCTGGGGTAGCGTCCCGCGTAAGTCTGGTTGTTTTTTAGCAGGTTGAAATCCGGGATGACCGTGCCATAACTGGCCTTTCCGTCGGTTTCCACCATAGACAACCCATATGGAAACGTCTGTGTGACGTGCGGCAGCGCGCGGATATTTTGCAATAGTGCGTTTATGTTCGCAGTACCATCCAATGTGACCGTGATATCACTCGATTCGCCGCCCATCAGATGCATGACAGCGGTGTTATTCACGCCGAAGTTATAGAACAAAAGAAAGGTGAAAATCGTGGCGAAAGAAACCGCCGCAAAAATGATACCGAGCGCGATGTTTTGACGGATGCTGCTTAGCATGGATTTGCAGGCCAGCGACAGGCTGAGCGGTCCGTGAGATTTGTGTAGGGGGAAGTGGTTTCTGCGGAAGCTGTGGGTGGAGATGCCGCCGCGCAGCGCCGTGATGACCGGTAGTTTACGGATGCGTGCGCTGGTTACCAGTGCCACCAGTGTGACACAGAGCAGCAGAATGGCCAGCGAAAGCAGGCTGACCGGTGCATCGAACCCCTGCCGCCAGTTTAGGCCGGTTTCTGCCGCCAGAGATTGGCCGTGCGGAATGGCAATTACATAAGACAGGCCGATACCCACGATGCCGCTTGCCAGTGCCGTCAACAAAAATTGCAGCAGGAACGCGCCGCGAATTTGCCCGCTGGTGTAGCCGACGGCTTCCAGCGCGCCGATATTGCGCATGTCTTCTTCAATGCTGTTGGCAATGCGAAACCGCACGACCAGCAAAACGATGAGTGCCACCACAAAGGCAAAGGCGATTTCCAATGCCGCACCAATCATCACAGGCATGGAGGTGGCCAGCTTGGTGTTGTTGATGTCCATCCTTCCCAGCGCGTTGTTTTGTGAACCGCCGCGAATTTTGAGTAAAAGCGCATCGGACAGATCAGATGTGTCCGAAAGGGTTTTGGTATGGGCGTTGAACAATACGGTTTGTACGGAAGAAGGGGCGCTTAACTGTGAGACAAACTGCTGGTAGGCGCGATTCGGCAAAAAGCAACGGATGCCGCCGGTCATGGTGTTGCCCCAAAGCAGGTCTTCTTCAAACCCCGCGATTTTAAAACGGTAGGTTTTCCCAAGAATGGTCAACGGAAAGGTGTCGCCCAACCGGTATCCTTTCATAGAGAGCATATAGGGAACATAAATAGAGCGGTCCGTTTCCGCCTTTTTGGCCCCTACAAATGACAGGTGTGCGGCTTCATTGGTATTTTCCAGAGCAACCGAGGCAGAAAACGTAGAACCGCTGATGGGAAAGGAAGCAACATAGAAAAAGAGCGCCGTTTCTTTGGAAGTATCCGTCACACCTTTGTAGTGCGTGATAAACGTCTCCAATTCTGTTTGACGTGCTGTGCCAATGGTATCCGGCAGGATGGCGACAAGATCCGGCGTATGCAGCGCCGCCCGTTTTTGATCAAACATGCGGGGCAGGTTGGTCATGCTAAGCAGTCCCAGATTGAGCAGCAATGCTGCGATGAGGGTGAGCAGACCCAGTGTAATCCCGGCGCTTTTGTGCTTGCGCAGGTTGGCGGCGGTAAGCATCCAGACGCTTTGCATGTTTACCACCCCATTTCCTTGAGAAAGCCGGTGAGCTTGTCATGTCGGGCGCGATCGCCGCTTACATAGGCTCCCAAATCGCATTCGCCGCAGACCACACCGTCTTTTAGGTACAGGATACGGTTGCCGCGCCGTGCGGAGCGCAGGTCATGCGTGACCATGACGACGCTCTGCCCGTTTTGATGCACCTGTGTCAGCACGTCCAGCACCGCCTTGCCGGAAGCGGAGTTGAGCGCGCCGGTCGGTTCGTCGGCAAAGACGACTTTGGGGCTGTTGATGAGCGCACGCACCACTCCCGCGCGCTGTGCTTCACCGCCGGAGAGCTGGGAGGGAAACTTTTTCCAGTCCGCCTCGCTTAATTGAACCCGCGTGAACAAGTGTTTGGCCCGCTCGAACACCGTCTTGCGCTCGCCGCCCGCCAGCAGACCGCAGGCCAGCACATTGTCCATCACACTCATGCTGTCCATCAGGAAGACTTGCTGAAACACAAATCCGCAATGTACACGCCGGAACACGGCCAGTTGATCGTTGCTCATGCCGGAAATCTCTTTGCTGGAAAACACGATGCTGCCGAGCGTCGGCTTATCCATGCCGGAAAGCGCATAGAGCAGCGTGGATTTGCCCGCGCCGGAAGATCCCATAATAACGGTGAAGTCGCCCTCGCGAATCTCCAGGTCCAAATTTTTCAGCACATGCTGCTGCAAACCGTCATGGGAAAAAGTTTTGCAGAGTTTTTGCGTGGTCAGGATCGCTTGTGACATTATAATCATCCTCACAGTATCTGTTTGGCAGGTGCGGCCGTACGTCTTTTGAAGACGGTTTTATGATACCGCATTTCTTCTTAACAGGTCTTTAAGCGATCCTTAACCAATTCTTAAATACAGATGCGCTTCATTGGGCGAGGGGAATGCAAAGGTGGACGGAAAAGCCGCAGACGGCATTGCCGTTCATACGGTTCTCACAGGTGAGGGAACCGCCCATTTGCACCATCAGGTACTGCGCGAGGTAAAGCCCCAAACCCGAGCCGCTTTTTTCAGTGGCGTTTGCGCCCCGATAGAATTTATTGCAGAGGAGCGACAGACTTTCCGGCGGTGCGCCGGCTCCCTCATCCGCGATGGTGACAGTGAGAAAAGCGCCGTCGAATGCGAAGGTGACCTGAATGGCGGTGTTCGCGTATTTGTAGGAATTGTGCATGATGTTATCGAATACCTGCTGGAGCCGCAGACGGTCAAACCGTAGGATGCAGGAGGGAATGGGCATTATGACTGCGTGTCCGTTGTAATCAGCGGCGTGAAGCAGACTGCCCAGTACGGCGCTGCTTTCCTCCGTAGGCGAGACCGACAGCTTTTGCAGTTCTTCCAGCGAAGCATGGAACAGGTCGTTAATAAGTTGGTTGATTTGTTCGACTTTCGTGTAAACAGTCTGCCAGCTTTTGCATTTGTCGGCGTCCTGCTCGCGCACCAACATCAGCTCTGTTATGGCCTGAATGGAGGCGACGGGGGTCTTGACGTCGTGGCTGAGCGAGGCGACCAGTTCTTTTTTGCTCTGGCTGACTTTATATTCGTTTTCGCGCGCGTGAGCCAGTTCGGCGCGCATGAGGTCGAAGCTTTCGGTAAATGGGCCGAACAAATTCCGTTTATCCATGGCAAGCGGAATATCCAGATTGCCCGCCGCTACCCGTCTGGCAAACGCTTCCAGCCGTCGAAACGGACGCACCAGCAAGCCGTGCAGGTAGAGTGCAAATCCCGCGCAGAACAACAGCGGCGCCGCCAACAGGAAGATACCGGCAAACCACAATGTCTGTTGTTCGGTCTGCTGGTCGTGCATGGCCTGATTGTAGAACAGCACATTGCCGACGACTTTTCCGTCCGCTTCAATATCCAGAATGGTGTCCCTGCGCCTGACGGCTGCGGGGATGGAGGCCTCCGGCAATCCAGCACGCGTGGCGGCGCGTACTGTTCCGTTCAAATCCAGAACCGCATAGTCGAACGGATACTGTTTGTCAGGCAGATGCGTCGCATCCAGCGCGTTCCACTGTTCACCTAATGTGCGCGCTACATCATTGCAGGCGACAGGGTCGGGGATATCCGCGCTGTCTGTACGCAGGATGCAAAACAGCACAGATAATCCGACAAGGAAAAACACCACCATGAATAGAAAAATCGGTTTCAATTTCATGGCGTGTTTTCCTCAAACCGGTAACCGGTTCCCCAGACCGTTTGAATATAGACGGGATGGTTCGGGTCGTCTTCCATTTTTTCGCGTAAACGGCGGATATGGACATTCAGTGTTCCGTCCCCTGTGACGGCATCTTCCCAGACGTGTCGGAACAGCTCTTCCTTGGGGATGACGCGCCCTCGGTTCTGCACCAGATAAGCCAGCAGTTTGTATTCCATCGTTTTTAGCGGGAGTGGAACGCCTTGTTTCATGACGCGACTTGCGGAAAAATCGATCACCAGTGTCCCGCAGGTGAAAACGGGAGCTGCAAGTTTGGAGGATACGGCGGCGCGGCGGCGTTTGATTACGGCTTTCACTTTTGCCAGCAGCACACTGAGCGAGTAAGGCTTTTGTATGTAATCATCCCCGCCGATGCCGAGTGCCAGTATCTGGTCGTCGTCACTGGTGCGGGCGCTGATGAAGAGAATGGGAATGTCACTGGTTCGCCGCAGGTGTTTGCAAAGTGCGAACCCGGAGTCGCTGGGCAGATTGATGTCCAGCAGCAGCACGGCCACGGTGTGCTGCCGAAGAAAAGTAAGAGCGGCGGGTGTGTCCGATACCCATGCCGTTTTCAATTCGAACAGGTTAAAGTATTCACAGGTGCTTTGCGCCAGCGCCTCTTCGTCATCCACAATCAGGCAGTCGTAGTCCATGAGCAGCTTCCCTTCCATCAGTCGCATTATACCATAATAAAGCACTGCCCGCGCGTTCCCGGCAGAGAACAGGCGGGCAGTGCCAATGGCCTGGAAATACGGAAAAGCAGCCGGTGTGTCTGTTTTTACACCAGGCTGGGTTCGCGTGCCAGCAGTTTTTCAACGGCAGCCAGCTTTACGCAGAGGGCGAACAGTGAAATGGCGGTGCGCAATTCATCCAATGACGGCATAGTCGGGGCAATACGGATGTTTCGGTCACGAGGATCTTTATGATAGGGAAACGTCGCGCCCGCCGGGGTGGTTACCACGCCGGCCTCTCTGCACAGTTCAACGATGCGGGACGCACAGTTGTCCGGCGCATTGAAACTGATAAAATAGCCGCCGTTTGGTTCCGTCCAGTTGGCAATCCCCAACCCGCCCAATTCTTTTTGCAGAATCTCCAGCACAGCGGAAAATTTTGGTGCAAGAATGGCTTGATGCTTTTGCATATGCGCCTCGAGACCGGTAAGGTCTTTAAAGAAGCGCAGATGCCGCAGTTGATTGAGCTTATCCGGGCCGATGGTCTGGGCGGACATATGTTGTTTGGCCTCGGTGATATTGGCCACACTGGATGCTAAAACCGCGACCCCCGCACCCGGGAATGTGATCTTGGAGGTGGAGGCAAACATGTAGACCATATCTGGATGATTATGTGCGGCGCAGGCGTCCAAGATGTTTTTCAGATGGTCGTGCATGTCGCGGATATGGTGGATGACATAGGCGTTATCCCAGAAAATGCGGAAATCCACAGCGGCGGGCTGCAAAGAAGAAAATGCGTCCACCACCGCGTCGGAATAGGTTTTGCCTTCAGGGTTGGAGTACTTCGGCACGCACCAGATACCTTTAACGGCAGGGTCGCTCTCCACCAGATGTTTGACAGCTGCCATATCAGGGCCGTTTTCCTGCATCTCGACGGGAATCATCTCGATGCCAAGGCTTTCGCATACCGCAAAGTGGCGGTCATATCCCGGTACGGGACACAGGAACTTTATTTTGTCCAGTTTACACCATGGCAGACTGCCATTCACACCGAACAGCATGGCGCGGGCAACCGTGTCGTACATCATATTCAGGCTGGAATTTCCGCCTACAAGGATGTTCTCGGGCTGGACGTCGAGAATCTCGGCAAACAGGCGCTTGGCCTCGGGCAGACCGTCCAAACCGCCGTAATTGCGGCAGTCGGTGCCGTCTTCGGCTTTGCAGGTTTCTGCCGAGTCCACACAGGTAAGCATGGGGATGGAAAGGTCCAATTGTTCTTTGCCGGGTTTGCCGCGTGCCATATTCAGGTTCAGGCGCTGTGCCTGATAAGCTTTATATTGTGCCGCAAGTTGCTCTTTAAGCATCAGAAGTTCTTTGCTTGAGCGGGATGAAAGATTTGTCATGAATCCGGTCCTCCAATCGCGCCCGACCGCAATCGCAAGCCGCGGTGCCTGTCGGGGCATTACACCGAGCGGTTCTTATTATAGCGTAGATCGCATGATTTTGCAAGTTTGACTTTATAAAATTGCAAATATATTAAAATATCGGCACAAATAAAAGGTTGAAGCGAGTATTTTGCATTCGGATGTAGTACAACATCATTTTAACGGGTAATGTCCATGGGAGACGGACGG
This sequence comes from Ethanoligenens sp., assembly GCF_047718355.1. NCBI lineage: Bacteria > Bacillati > Bacillota > Clostridia > Eubacteriales > Oscillospiraceae > Ethanoligenens > Ethanoligenens sp. Next base: position 9,442 of record NZ_JBDNLG010000018.1, on the reverse strand, counting down.
TACTATTCCCAATGTGCCTCTCCCGATGTTGTGCGTGACCGTGCTTCCGCGTCGACTCGTGCGACGGGCGTGTGCGTGCGCTCGGCGGCCTCTCGCAAGGACTCAAATTCCGGTTTGATTTTTTCCACGCCATGATAAACGCTGCGTTTGAGACGGATTTCCCCATAGTCGGTCTGCACCGAGCCGAAACTGCGTTCCATTACAATGCGGTCGCTCTCGCGTGTGCGCAGGCCGATAGCGCCGGTTTCCGCAAAGATGATTTCTGCCATGGCGTTCTCCAGCGCGGGTGGGCAGAGCACCGTGAGCAGGGAGGCGGGTCGGTTTTTCTTCATCAAAACAGGTGTATAATAGGCATCCGCCGCACCCGCTTTCAACAACTGTTCCAATACGTACCCGAGGGTTTCGCCGGTGGAATCGTCGATGCAGGTCTCCAGTACCCGCACGCAGTCCTGGTGGGGGTTGTGCACTTTTACGTTGGCATTGGATTCCGTTTCTCCCAGAAATGCGCGCACCACGTTGGCATGGGGGAATTCCCGTTTGCCGCCGCCATAGCCGGTTCGTTCGACCCGCATGACCGGCATGGGGCCAAACCCGTTTGCCAGCCCTGCCGCAATCGCCGCACCGGTGGGCGTAACCATCTCGCCGTTCACGTCCCGGGTGCGGTAAGGGATGTGCGCGGTGCGCAGAATCTCGGCAGTGGCAGGTGCGGGCACCGGCAATAGCCCGTGTGCGCAGCGCACGAATCCGCTGCCCTCGGAGAGTGGTGAAAAAAGGATGTTTTCCGCACCCAATGCATCCACGCAGACCGCCGCGCCCACAATATCCGCGATAGAATCCGCCGCGCCAACTTCATGAAAATGCACTTCGTCCAACGGCAGGCCGTGGACTTTTGCCTCCGCACGCGCAACAAAACCGAAAATGCGTTTGGATAAATCGCGTACGGCGGGTTTCAAGTCGCTGGCGTCCAACAGGGTTTCTACGTCATGCAGATTGCGGTGGCCGTGCGTATGCATGGATACATGATGCGATTCCTCTTGTGTATGCGTATGCTCATGCATGTGCCCGGATGTATGTATCGCCGCGTGGGAATCGTCCGGCTCCGCGTGTGTGAGGATGACGTTATAGTCCGTGCAGAGGATACCATGCGTTTGTTTTTTGGTGATTTCGATACGGAAATCGTCGATATGCAGTCCGTCCAGCGCATCGCGGAGCGTCTGCTCCGGTACGCCAAGATCGAGCAGCGCCGCCACAAACATATCCCCCGCAATGCCCGCCTGACAATCGATGTATAAAGTTTTCATGAGGTTTCCTCCTGTTTGTCTGCCGCGAGACGGTTGATCTGCGCCGCCAGATATCCCGCGCCGAACCCGTTGTCGATATTCACCACGCCCACGCCTGCCGAACAGGTGTTGAGCATGGTGAGCAGGGCGGACAGCCCGCCGAAATTTGCGCCATAGCCCACGCTGGTGGGAACAGCGATGACCGGCCGGTCCACCAGCCCGCCGACCACGCCCGCCAGTGCGCCCTCCATACCCGCCACTGCAATGACCGCGTTGGCCTGCCGCAGAACGTCCAGCTGGTCAAACAGACGGTGAATCCCCGCGACACCGACATCATACAGGCGGCTGACGGTACAGCCAAATGTTTCGGCGGTCACGGCGGCCTCTTCCGCGACTGGAATGTCGGCGGTGCCGCCGGTGCAGACCGCAATCGGACCGAGCGGACGCGGCGTTTCCCGCAGGCAGGTGACAATTCGCGCCGTCTTGTTGTATACCGCGCCCGGCAGCAAGGCGTGGATGACCGCGTAGTGCGCCGCATCCGCACGGGTTGCCAGCACATTCTGGCCGTCCTGCGCCAGATTCAGCGCGATTTGAGCGGCCTGCTCCGGTGTTTTGCCCGCGCAGAAGATCACTTCCGGAAACCCCTGCCGCAGGGCGCGATGATGGTCAACCCGTGCGAAACCGAGGTCATCGTACGGGAGCGTCTTCAACTGCTCCAAGGCCTGATCGACCGGCAGAGAACCGGTGTGCACAGCTTCCAGAATTGCTTGAATATCCATATGCATCATATCCGTCCTACTGTGCGTGGGAACGGGAGGACATCGCGGATGTTCTGAATACCGGTGAGGTACATAATCAGCCGCTCAAATCCAAGCCCGAACCCGCTGTGACGCGCGCCGCCGAACCGCCGCAGGTCGGTATACCACTGATAATTTTCCGTGTCCATGCCCAGTTCGTCCATGCGCGCCGTCAGCACATCCACGCGTTCTTCACGCTGGGAGCCTCCGACAATTTCCCCGATGCCCGGCACCAGCATGTCCATTGCGGCCACGGTTTTGCCGTCGTCATTCTGCCGCATATAAAATGCCTTGATTTCTTTGGGATAGTCCACGACAAACACCGGCGCTTTGAAGACCTCTTCTGTCAGAAAGCGCTCGTGTTCGGTTTGCAGGTCGCAGCCCCATGAGACCGGATAGGTAAAGCGGCTGTTTTCCTTTTCCAACCGTTTGACCGCGTCGGTGTAGGAGATGCAGGCAAAATCCGCCGAAGCGACATGCTCCAGCCGTGCCAGCAGTCCGTTGTCTATATATTGGTTCAAAAACGCCAGCTCCTGCGGGCATTCATCCAAGATCATCCGTAGAACAGACTGAATCATATCCTGTGCCAGCGCGCGGTCATCGTCCAGATCGGCAAATGCAATTTCCGGTTCCACCATCCAAAATTCCGCCGCGTGTCGGGTGGTATTGGAGTTTTCCGCGCGGAAAGTAGGGCCGAAGGTGTAAATTTTTCCGAATGCCAGCGCCATGCTTTCCCCTTCCAGTTGTCCGGAAACAGTTAGGCTGACCGGCCGCCCGAAGAAATCCTTGGAAAAGTCCACCGTGTCGTTTGATGTGCGGGGCAGATGATTCATATCCAGCGCGGTCAGGTGGAACATCTCGCCCGCCCCTTCCGTATCGCTGGCGGTGATGATTGGCGTGTGCACATATTGAAAGTTGCGTGCGTGGAAAAACCGGTGGATAGCCAGCGCTGCCGCCGAGCGGATACGGAATGCCGCGCCGAGCGTGTTGGTGCGCGCACGCAAGTGCGGCAGGGTGCGCAGGTATTCCAGTGTGTGGCGTTTTTTCTGCAAAGGGTAGTCTGCGGCGGAGGCTCCCTCAATTTCAAGGCGCTCCGCGTGCAGTTCAAACGGCTGGTGAGCCTGCGGCGTCAGCACAAGAGTGCCGTGCACGATCACCGCCGCACCGACCCCCAATTTCATGACGTCTTCAAAATTGGGCAGCGCGTCGGCGTCGCAGACCACTTGCAGTTGATCAAAGCAGCTGCCGTCGTTAAGCTGCAAAAAGCCGATGGCTTTGGAGTGGCGCAGCGTGCGTACCCAACCGGCCACGGTGTGTTCGGTTTGGTTTAAATTGCCCGCGTGGGCAAACAGTTCACGTATTTCTGTGCGGTGCATGGAGGATTCCCTGCTTTCTATTCATTTGGCGGTTGGCGGGCAGACACAGCCAGCCCGTGTTGTCCTCATTATAGTATGTTTACAAACCCCTTGCAATATCGCACCTAAAAGCGTCGAAAGATAAAAAATCCGACCTGGGGCAGATTCCCGCGTCCTCAGAAGGTTGACAACGCCGCCCCCCATGTTACAATGATTGTACACGACAGGGCGGGGAGGAATCGGTATGCGCGAATGGAACATCGGCACACCGGATGAACAGGCGGTGCGTGCATTGCAGGATGCAGGCTGTTCACCAGTGTTGTCTAAGCTGCTGGCCTTGCGTGGGTTTGCAGACGCTGCGGACGCACAGCTGTTTCTGGAATGCGCGGGCATACTGCACGACCCATTGGAGATGGCGGACATGGCTCTTGCGGCACAACGTGTGCGGCAGGCGCTTGCGGCCGGCGAGACCATCGCCGTTTACGGGGATTACGATGTGGACGGCGTGACGGCGTCCGCGCTGCTCACGGACTATCTGCGTGCGAAAGGCGCGGATGTCATGGTTTATCTGCCCGAGCGTGAAAGCGAGGGGTATGGCCTGAACACCCGGGCACTGGAGCAGCTCCATGCCTGCGGGGCCACGCTTTGCATTACGGTAGATACCGGCATTTCCGCGTTGGAGGAAGCCAAAGCCGCGCAAGGTCTGGGGTTGGATCTCATCGTCACCGATCACCATGAGCCACGCGCACAACTGCCCGAGGCGTTCGCGGTGGTTGATCCCAAGCGCCCGGATTGCCCTTACCCGTTTAAAGGGCTGGCGGGTGTGGGCGTAGCGTTCAAACTGGCCTGTGCCGTCGAGGGTGCGAACAGTGGCGAAACGCTTTTGGCGCGTTACGGCGATTTGGTTTGTCTGGGCACGGTGGCGGATGTGGTGCCTTTGGTGGATGAAAACCGTCTCTTGGTCAAGCGCGGGCTGGATGTGCTGGCACACAGTGAGCGGATTGGTTTGGCCGCGTTGCTGGCACAGGCAGGTGCGGACAAGCGGGTGCCGGACGCGTCGCTGCTGGCATTTACCGCCGCGCCGCGCATCAACGCCGCCGGGCGGATGGACAGCGCCCTGCCCGCACTGGAACTGTTGCTGACCGGTTCACCCGCGCGGGCGGAAACGCTTGCCACACACCTTTGTGCATGCAACGACGCCCGTAAGCGGGAGGAACACCGCATTTTAGGAGAAGCGGAGCAGATTCTTCAACATGAAGATCTGCTTCGGAACCGTGTACTCATTGTGGCAGGCGAAGGCTGGGCCAACGGAGTGATTGGAATTGTGGCGGCACGTCTGGCGGAGCGCTTTGAGCGTCCGGCAATGGTCATTTCATTTGAAAAGGATGGAATAGGCCGTGCGTCCTGCCGCAGTTTTGAGGGGTTTGCCCTGCACGAAGCGCTTGGCGCATGTGCGGATTTGCTGGAAAAATACGGCGGGCACGCGCTGGCGGCGGGTTTCTCGATTCGCCAGGAGAATCTTTCGGCGTTCCGTAGCGCGATTGACACCGTTGCGGCGGGCTGCGACATCCGTCCCGCACTGCGCCTGGACTGCTCACTGGCGGCTGCCGAGCTGACAATTTCCGCCGCCGAGGAGTGTGCGCGTCTGGAACCCTGCGGCGCGGGAAACCCCGCCCCGCTGTTTTATCTGGAAGATGTGCTGTTGACCGGTGTGTGCCCGTTGTCGGGCGGCAAACATCTGCGGCTGTCTTGTCAGATGGGCGGACAGGAATTTAATGCGGTGCTGTTTGGTGCCGACAAGACGGGGCGTACGTTTGCACGGGGGGACGTGCTGGATTTGGCGGTGGAACTTACGGTCAACGAGTGGCGCGGACGGCGCAGCCTGTCGGTGCTGGTGCGCGCCGTGCGGGAAAGCGTGGTGTTTGACCGCCAGCAGGCGCGTTACCGGCGGCTGCGCACAGGGGAAGAAGACGGTGTGCCGCCCTCCCGCGCGGCTTGTGCACTGGTGTGGCGTACACTGACAGCCTGCCATGGGCGCGCATTCCACTCCCGGCGCGTCTGCGGGCAGCTTCGCTTTCAGATGTCGGAACTGGACTACACCCAGTTTTTGCTGATACTGGACGTCTTTCGGGAAACAGGGCTGGTGGCGTTTTCCAAACAGGAGGACGCACTGGTCGCGCGGGTGTCGGCGGACAAGAGGGTGCGGCTGGAAGACAGCCCCCTCATGCGCCGTCTGTCGGCTCACAGCAACTGTATCCCGGCACAGGGGACGCGGAACATATAAGGAAAAAGGCCATACATCGAAACACGCATGGAGCGTGATGCGTAGCCGCTTGGGATCATAGACAAACAACACGCTTGGGCGTTTGAGGATTGGGGCAAAAATATGGATGAACTCTTATCCGGGCTTCTGGAAAAAATCAAGCAGAGCGGGATGCCGTACGATGTGCAGAAGATTACCACAGCGTATGAGCTGGCACATCAAGCGCACGACGGGCAGTTCCGTAAATCGGGTGACCCCTATATTATCCACCCGGTTTCGGTCGCCAAAATTTTGGTCGATCTTGGATTGGATACCGATTCGCTATGCGGCGCACTTCTGCATGATGTTGTCGAGGATACCGGCGTGCCGCTCGAAGACATTAAAAAGCAGTTTGGCAGCGATGTGGCGCTGCTGGTGGACGGTGTAACCAAGGTTGGGCGCGTGGCGCATTATTCACGCGAGGAACAGCAAGCAGAAAGCATTCGCAAGATGCTGCTTGCTATGGCCAAAGATATCCGCGTCATCCTCATCAAGCTGGCTGACCGGCTGCACAACATGCGCACGTTGGGCGCCATGCCGGAACAAAAGCAGCTTGACATCTCGCTGGGGACGATGGAGGTCTATGCCCCAATCGCGCACCGGCTCGGTATCCGCACGGTCAAGGATGAGCTGGAGGATTTATCCATAAGACACCTGGACCCCATTGCCTATCACGAGATCGAAGTGGCGCTGAAAAAGCGCAAGGACGAGCGGGAGGCACTGCTGCAGACCATCCAGAACCGCATCTCCGACCGCCTGCAAAGCCTGCACATGAATGTACATCTCGAAGGGCGTGTCAAAAGCGTCTACGGCATTTATCGCAAAGTCTATATGCAGGGGCGGGCGTTTGACCAAATTTATGACATTTATGCCGTGCGGGTAATTGTAGACACGGTCAACGAGTGCTATAACATCCTCGGCGTCATCCACGATCTGATGAAACCCATTCCCGGCCGGTTCAAGGATTATATCTCCACGCCTAAGCCCAATATGTACCAGTCGCTGCATACCACCGTCATCGGCAAGGAGGGCATCCCGTTCGAGGTGCAGATTCGCACGTGGGAGATGCATCACACTGCCGAATACGGCATCGCGGCGCACTGGAAATATAAGCTGGGTATCCACGGCGGGCAGAAGGACAAAGGCTCGCTTGAGGCACGGCTGGAGTGGGTGCGCCAGCTGCTAGAAGTGCAGACCGACGTCAAGGATGCGGAAGATTTCATCCATTCGCTCAAGACTGATCTCGCACCGGATGAGGTCTATATGTTCACGCCGCGCGGCGATGTCATCAACCTGCCGGCGAAAGCGACACCCATCGACTTCGCTTATGCCATCCACAGCGAGGTGGGGCACCGCATGACCGGTGCAAAAGTGGACGGCCGCATAGTCCCGCTCAATTATGAGTTGCAAACCGGGCAGATTGTGGAAGTGCTGACCTCCTCCACACCGGGACATGGTCCCAGCCGCGACTGGCTGAATATTGCCCGCACCAGCGAGGCACGCAGCAAGATTCGCGCGTGGTTCAAAAAAGAGCGGCGCGATGAGAACATTGTCGAGGGGCGTACCGAGATTGAGCGTGAGTTCAAACGCATCGGCATCCTGCTTACCGGAGACGCACTCGAGGCATTTCTCGCGGAAGTGTCCAGACGCCAGCATTTTAACAACACCGATGAATTTCTGGCGGCCATCGGGTACGGCGGCATCGTGCTCTCCAAAGTCATCCCGCGTATCAAAGATGATTACGTGAAGCAGGTGCATCCCGAGCAGATTCAACTGCCGGAGAACGTCACGCCCCGCCACAGTGCGGGGGGCATCATTGTGGAGGGGCTGGACAACTGCCTGGTCAAACTCTCCCGCTGCTGTAACCCGCTGCCGGGGGATGAAATCGTCGGTTTTATCACACGTGGATTTGGCGTATCCATCCACAAACGGGACTGCCCCAATGTCAACAAAAATCTGCAAAATCCCGAATATGAGGGGCGTTTTGTTCACGCGCACTGGGCGGAACATGTGAACACGCCGTTCAAAGCGGGGCTGCGCATCCTGTCCAATGACCGCTACGGCCTGCTTGCGGATATCACATCGGCTCTTGCTGCCATGCATATCGGCATTCATGCCGTCAATGCGCGCGAATTGAAAAGCGGCGAAGTGGAAATTCTCATCACGGTGGATGTCGTGGGAACCAAACAGCTCGAAAGCGTGTTGGGCCGGATGCGTCGGGTCGAGGGCGTGACGGAGGTCGCACGTTCCGGTAACCAGTGAGGAAATGCAGGTGTCTGCCTGGCGGCCTATTCCGGCGTATGGCGTATATCCTGAAACATTGCAATATAGACGATTAGGAGAGAATAAACATGGAGAAAACAGTGGAGTGGGGCGCTTTCGGCCCTGCGGATATCCTGCTGCCGCGCGGGTGCAGCATGCAGAAATGGAGTGCGGTGGCCTGCGATCAGTATACCAGCCAGCCGGAATACTGGGAGGAAGCGGAACGCTTCGTGGGGGAAGCGCCGTCCACTCTGCGGTTGATGTTCCCGGAGGTCTATCTGGGGAAAGACGACGCGCCGGTGCGCATTCGGAAGATTCATGCCGCCATGCGCGCCTATTTGGATGCCGGACGGTTTTCTAAATTAAAAAATAGCTTTGTCTATCTGGAACGCACCCTGTCGAACGGCGCGGTGCGGCGCGGATTGGTGGGCGCTGTTGACTTAGAGCAATATGATTACAGCACGGACTCCGCATCCCTCATCCGCCCGACCGAGGGGACGGTGGTTGCGCGCATCAAGCCGCGAATGGAAATTCGTGAAGGCGCACCTATTGAATTGTCGCACGTTATGCTGCTCATCGACGACCCGGACGACACCGTCATCGAGCCGTTGGCACGGCGCAAGGGGGCTCTGGCTCCGCTTTACAATTTTGAGTTGATGCAGGGGGGCGGACATCTCAGCGGCTGGTGGCTTCCGGCGGATCAGGCGGGTACAGTGCAAAAGGCACTGGCGGCGCTCGCTTCTCCGGAGGTTTTCGCGCAAAAATACGGGATGCCGGAAAAACCCGTACTGGTTTACGCGTCGGGTGATGGCAATCATTCGCTGGCAACCGCGCGCGCCTGCTATGAGAAACTGAAAAAGGAAATCGGCGATGTGGCGCGGAATCATCCGGCGCGCTATGCAATGGTGGAGCTGGTGAATATCCACGACCCATCATTGGTGTTTGAACCGATCCATCGTGTGGTTACCGATGTGGACGCACAAAAGCTGTGCGCGGATTTTGTAGAAGCAATGGTGGACGGCGGCGCTTCTTTTGACAGCGGGGATACGGCGCGGCGCGTACGGATGCTTTATGACTGCGGCGGGGTGGAACTCTATCTGGGTGGAAACGCCCTGCCGGTCGGCGTGGTGCAGGATTTTCTGGACGGTTGGATGAAAGAAAACGGCGGCAAGATCGACTATGTCCACGGCGGGCATGTGGCAGAGCGCTTGGGTGTGCAGCCCTCCGCTGCCGCATTTTTGCTGCCCACTATTGGGAAATCGGCATTGTTTGGCGCCGTGGCGCGGGATGGCGCGCTGCCGCGCAAGACGTTTTCAATGGGCGAGGCCAACGAAAAGCGGTTTTACCTTGAATGCCGCCGCATCACGGAGGACAAATGAGGGCGGTCGTGCAGCGCGTAAAAAGCGAGTTTGTACGGGTTTAAGGTGGTGTGACCGGGCAGATAGG